>CAZFWD010000246.1:0-3440 GCA_964522535.1 uncultured Desulfonema sp. | reverse complement strand
CATGGATAACGGACAGATGCCGAGCAGGTATCCGAGGGGGGAGACACTGCCTGCCGCGGCCGCCAGGCAGGGAAGGATAACCGCCGCCCCCGATACGATTTTCAGCAGGCGCATGGTTTTGTCTTCACCCAGAAGGATGGGAAGGGTCTCCTTTCCCACGATCCGGCTGCCCTGCATATCCAGGATATCAAAAAACGCGGTACGCACAAAGACAAGGCTTACGGCCCAGAAAAAGGCCAACAGGGTGACCCCCCTGATCTGACCGAATCCGTAAATCGCCGGAATAACGGTCGTGGCGATTCCCCAGGCCATGGCCACCAGTATCGTCTTGGATCCCGGGATCTCTCTTATTTTCGGCTGAATCCCCGAGGCAAATCCCTTGGGCACGAGGCTTGCGATATACACGATCCCCGTAAAGCCCATGCACAGCAGCAGCACAAAAAAAAGCGTCCCCATCCCATAGGCTACGACAAGGCAGATCATCCCCGAAGCGAAGGTCATGCCGGAAAGCAGCATTCGGTTTTTCTGATAAAAGGTCGCCCGGTCCGGATCGTTGTACCGGTCGGAGGTGGAATCCACCAGGTTGTTGAACATATGCATGCACAGCAGGTATAGGACGGCGATGGCGATACCGTTAACCCCCGGGGATATTCCCTGAAGCCTTGCGGATGCGTAGCAGAGCCCTCCGGCGCCGGCAGCCAGGTAGAGGTTGGAAAGCAGAAGGCTTCGCTGAATCCCAAAGAACCAGCGGGCAAACAGGCCTTTTCGGTGGATCAGCAGGTTTTCAAGCTTTCGGTAAACCCTTTTAATGACCCAGTTGGGGGTGGAAGCGCCGGCCGTGATGCCGATCCGTTGCGCGTCGCCGAGCCGGCTGAGATCTAAGTCGGCTTCGGTTTCGATGTGAAGGGCCGGCTTTCCGGTCGCATTGGCGATCTCAAAAAGCCGCTGGGTGTTGCCGCTGGCATATCCCCCCACCACCACGATGGCGTCGACCCCTGCGGCAAAACGCCTGACCTCCTCCTGGCGTTTTTCGGTGGAATCGCAGATGGTGTTGAAAATTTTGTAATTGGGGTGATGCGCCGCGGCCCAGGCCGTCACCCGTCTGAAAAGGTCCGTATTCTGGGTGGTCTGGGCCACAATGATGGCCCGATCAAACACCGGCAGGCTGTTCAAGGCCGCGATGGAATCGGCGACATACCCGTTTTCCCCGGCGTATCCCAGCAGGCCCTTGACCTCGGGATGCGTCCTGTCGCCGATGATGATGACCGCATGCCCCTGCCGGGCATGCCGGGCGATGATGGACTGGACCTTGATAACCTTGGGGCAGGTGGCGTCGAGAACATCAAACCCCGCACGGATCAAGGCATCCCGTTCCTCGGGCGGGACCCCGTGCGCCCGAATAATAACCGTCCCCGAGGCCTCCCCAGGCGCCTTTTCTATGACGGATACCCTTTTTTTCTCAAGAACATCCAGCACCTGGGGGTTATGAATCAGCGGGCCATAGGAATAAATCGGCCCGAAGGTCCTGTTTGAGGCGTCCAGCGCCATCTCCACCGCCCGGCGCACCCCCATGCAGAAACCGGCGTTTTTTGCAATGGCGATTTTCATCAACTATGGGGATTCTTTAAAGAAGACCTTGTGATCCACCAGGGACAGGGAATGGATAAACCCCTTGATGAACTTTTGCTCGCCGAAAAGATTGACCAATTTATATCCGTCCGCTTCCGGCTCAACCGTGTCAACGGCCTCCATGATCAGCCGCTGGTCATCCCCTTCGATCAGGTATGCGTTTGCTTCACACATTTTTTCACCTTCTGTGCGCCCGCATGGGCGCAGGTTTATGGGGGCAAACCCCTAAAGACAACTTTTTTTATTTTTCTAATTTTTGTTAGCACAGCCATCGACCCAAAGCAAGGGGGGAACCGCATTGGTTGCCCCAAGCGCTTCATCCGCAGGAAATCATCGGATGGCCGGGTCAAGCGCGGCGTAGGGAGATTCGTAAAAATCAGGATACGGGGCCATTTAAAAACTCCATGATGCGGTCGCCGAAGCAAATGAAGTCATCCAGGCCTGAATGTATCACCGATTTTACCATCTCCATTTTTTGATTTTGATGGATAATGGACATAACCATTGCAGGGGTGGGGCTGTGGAAGAAAAACCCCCCGGCTATCCGATCGGGCCTAAAAAATCTTGATGTTTTGGAGGGTTGCCCAGGGGGTTTTCAGATTGGCTTATGCGTGCCGGGAAGCCCTTCCATCCCGGCCCTTTTTGACTCCCGAGAATTTCGGGCGCGGTTTCCACGGCCTTTGGGGGCGGTCATTCCGCTGGGGTGCGGAAGAGCTGTAGTCGAAACTTGCCAGGGTGCGCTGCTCAACCTCGGAACCGATGATGCGATTGATGGCGCGCACCATGTCCCGGTCGTCGCCGGTGATCAGGGTGAACGCTTCTCCGTTTTGCTCGGCCCTGCCGGTCCGTCCGATGCGATGAATATAGGCCTCGGGCGTGGAAGGGATATCGTAATTGATGACATGGGAAATCCGGGTCACATCAATGCCCCTAGCCGCGATATCGGTGGCGACCAGTATTTTATATCTTCCGTTTCGGAAACCGTCCAAGGCCGCCTGGCGGCGTCCCTGGGAGAGGTTCCCCTGAAGCGAGGCCGACTTATAACCGGCTGCGGCCAGTTTTTCCCCCAGGCTCCTGGCCCGGTGTTTGGTCCGCGTAAAAACCAGCACCGGCCCGGCCTGGATGTTTTCCAGCATCTTTAACAGCAGGGCGGTCTTTAAATGCTGGGCCACCGGGTAGAGTGCGTGACGAACCGTATCCGCGGGCGCCGTGATGCCTATCTGGACAATGACCGGGTCATGCAGGATATCCCCTGCCAGGCGGCGTATTTCAGGGGGCATGGTCGCCGAGAAAAGCAGGGTCTGGCGTTTTTTGGGAATCGAGGTCAAAATTTTTCGAATATCGGGGAAAAACCCCATATCAAACATCTGGTCGGCCTCGTCGATGACCAGCACTTCCAGCCGGGAAAGATCGATGGTATGGCGGCCGATATGATCCAGAAGCCGGCCCGGACAGGCGACAACCATATCGGCGCGCTTCAGCTTCTGAATCTGCGGAGCGATCCCCACGCCTCCGTAAACCGTCACGCTTTTTAACCGGGTTTTCTGTCCGAAGGCTTCTGTCGCCTGATGGATCTGTTCGCAGAGTTCCCGTGTGGGCGCAATGATCAGGGCGCGGATGCAGCCGTTTTTGCCTTTCATCAGGCGGTGGAGTATCGGCAGGGCGAAAACCGCTGTTTTGCCGGTGCCGGTCTGGGCCAGTCCCATGACATCTTGATGATTCATGACATGCGGGATTGCCTGGGCCTGAATCGGGGTCGGGGTTGCATAGCCGGCCGCAGTGACGCCGGCCGCTACAGCGGGATGAAAATT
>CAZFWD010000245.1:0-7648 GCA_964522535.1 uncultured Desulfonema sp. | reverse complement strand
GCAAACCGCGCCCCGCAAGACTCACGAAGCGAACAGCTTGACTTTTTACGGTTTTCCCTCATTACCCCTGAATAAAAACTATTTGAGCAGGTTGTCAACCGCGTCCTTATCCACATCCATGACATAGGTGATGCCTGAGATCTCGGCCGCCTCCCGGGTCAGGGCAAAGATATCATTCCGGTCGATGTATTTTAAGGCGAACTTGCGCTCGCCCGCCATGAGCTGCTGCAGCCCCTGGGTCAGCCGGTCCAGATAGGTATAGACGCCGATGGCGCCGGGCGGAATCTTTGAAAACACCTTGCCGTACTTTTCTTTCAGCTTCGAAGCGGTGACGAACAGGTCCTCCATCTGGATCCAGTCCCCGCGCTTGACCAGCGGGCTTTTTTCGTCAAAGTGCTGCATCACGGAACCGTCTTTTTCAATATCCTTTTCGATCTTTTTCTTCAGCAGATTGGCCTGGGTGTTGCCCACCATGGCCGCGGTCAGGATGGACCGGCCCATGCATACCGCCTTAATGTAGGGGGCCCCGAGAGCGATGGCCTTGAAGATGTGGTCCTCCAGGGCAATGCCGCCGGCCATGGCGCAGTCCGGAATAAACCGGCCCTGAGCCTCCAGCCGTTTCAGGTAATCATGGAGCAGGCATTCGAGTTGCACCGTGGGCACCCCCCATTCATTCATCATGCGCCAGGGGCTCATGCCCGTACCGCCGCCGGCCCCGTCTACGGTGAGCAGATCGATCTCGGCCTCGGAGGCGAATTTGACGGCCCGGGCCAGATCAATGGGCCGGTACGCGCCTGTTTTTAACGTGACATGCTTGGCGCCCACCTTGCGCAGGTGCTCCACCATTTTGTAAAACCCGTCTTCCTCCACCATGCCCAGCCGGGAATGCCGCTCAAACTCCGTAAAATCCCCGTTTTTAAACGCGGCCTGAATCACCGGGTCTTCAGGGTCCGGAAGCACGATATATCCCCGTTTCTTGAGCTCAAGCGCCTTTTTTAAATCCGGAATCTTCACCTCGCCGCCGATGTCCTTGGCCCCCTGCCCCCATTTAAGTTCAAAAATCTCCACCCCCAGTTTCTCGATCACATACTCGGGAACCCCCAGCCGAGTATCCTCTACGTTGGCCTGAACAATGATGCCGCCTTCCCCTTCATACCACTCCTGAAAGGTCTTGACCCGGCGCTCCATCTCCGGGGAACGCACCACCCGGCCTTTTTTAATCTCCGCCGCCACATCCATGCCGCAGATGTTTTCGCCGGCCACCACCATGATGCCGGAGATCGCCGCGCCGATGGCCATGCTGTCCCAGTGAATCCTTCCGATCTCGGTGGAGCCGATGGCTCCGGTAAATCCGGGAAAACGCAGCTTGATTTTCTTTTTTGCCCCCACCCGAGTCGAGATGTCCACGGCTGAAAAGAGCGCCTTGTCCGAATCGGCTTCAATCCCAACGGCCCCCACGCAGGTTCCGGCAATGTTAAAATATGAAAAATCATGGGGGTAGTCCTTCTCCGAACCCGCGGTCACCTGTCCGAAGGGCTGCGGATAAAGGCTTTCCCTTCCTCTTAAGGCGGAGCGGCCCACCTCGCAGATGCCCGGGCATCCGTCCAGGCAGGTCACACAAAGCCCGGATATGGGCGAAGGGGCGACCCTGTTTTTTGTCAGGGTAGCGGGGCTTGCATTCGGTCTGCTTAAACTCATAATCCCTCCTTTAAACGTTGAACACTTTGTTTGATTTTATCGGCAAGATGTTGCCACTCATTAATAAATGCAAAATAAATTTTCAACCCTTTTTTAAGCGTAAATTAAAAAAATTTATTGAGTTTTATGTAAATTCAAAAAAAACAAGCCGACGCATCAGCAAAGGCTTCCATCAAATTGTAAGGACAATGCGGCAAAATTGCCGTAAAATTTACTTGACAGCGAAAACTTTCCGGCTATCATGGAAAAAAACGGCTTCATCTCAACCCGCAATCATCGAGCATCCATGAACCGAATTTCCCAGCGAAAAAAGATGTCGATCCTGCATATCCTGCAGGAAAACAACAAGCCCATGGGCAGCGCCGTCATCGCCGTCAAGCTTCAGGAAAACGGGGTGGACATGAGCGAGCGCACGGTCCGGTATTACCTGAAACGCCTGGACGCGGACGGCCTGACGCAAAACTTCGGCAAACGGGGCCGGGTCATCACCCCCAAGGGAAGCAGCGAACTCAAGTCCGCCTTTGTGTTTGAAAAGGTGGGGTTTGTGGCGGCAAAAATCGATACCCTGACCTACCAGATGGATTTTTCGCTGCAAAAAAAAACCGGATCCGTAATCCTGAACCTGACCAGCTTCCACAAGCAGTACCTGTATAAGGCCGTCAAGCAGATCGCATCGGTTTTTGAGGCCGGACTGGGCATGGGAAGGCATGTGGCCGTCGGGTATCCGGGAAGGAGCATCGGCAGTATAACCATCGATGCAGATCAGGCGGCCGTGGGCACGGTCTGCAGCGTCACCCTCAACGGCATCCTTCTTAAAAAAGGCGTCCACACCGCCTCCCGATTCGGCGGGCTGCTTGAAATGCAAAACGGCCGGCCTCGGCGGTTTATCGAGATCATCAACTACGACGGCACCTCCATCGATCCTTTAGAAATCTTTATCAAAGGTCAAATGACCCGCGTAAGAGAGGCCGCCCTCACCGGAAACGGAAGGATCGGCGCGAGCTTTCGCGAATTTCCGGCCGTGGCGCTCAGCCGGGTGGAACGGATCAAAACCCGGCTGGATGAGATCGGGCTAAACGGCATTCTTATGATCGGCAGGCCCGGGCATCCCCTGCTGGACATTCCGGTGTCCGAAGGCCGGGTGGGCATGATCGTCGCCGGCGGCTTAAACCCGGTGGCCGCGATCGAGGAATCCGGCATTCCCACGGAAAACGCCGCCATGAAAATGTTTTTTAACTTCAACGAGATGGTTTCCTACGCGGAGGTTAAAGTTTGAAGGGGAAAGTAGAAGGGGGAAGGTAGAAGGTGGAAGGAGTAAAAACAATGCCCCATGAACATTTAAAAATAACCACCGGCATACCGGTGATCGACGATCTGATCGACGGCCTGCGATGGGGGGACAACGTGGTCTGGCGGGTTACCAACACCATTGAATACTCCTGGCTTGTTCGGCCGTTTGTGGAAACCGCCTTAAAAACCGGAATTGAAATCATCTACGTGCATTTTGACGAGTACCCCATCGCCTGCATCCCTGAAAAATGCAAAACCGTGACCATTGATCCGTCCCAGGGGTTTGACTACTTCTACCGCTACATCAAGGAGCTGATGGACACCTCGGGTGAAAAAATTTATTATGTTTTCGACAACATCTCGATTCTGGCCCGGCACTGGGGAAGTGACGAGTCGCTCGCCAATTTTTTTCGAACCGTCTGCCCCCGGCTGTTTGAGCTCAACACCATCGCTTATTTTTGCATGCTTCGCGGTAGCCACAACAATCAGACCATCGCCGGGATTCGGGACACCACCCAGATCCTGATCGATTTTTACGTACAGGGCGGCAAATCCTATATCTGCCCTTTGAAGGTCTGGGACCGCTACTCCCCCACGATGTTTAAAACCCACCTGCTGCTCTCCCCGGTGGGAAAGGCCCCGGCCGGCCCCTGGTACGGGATTGAGGAGGTCCAGAAGTTGATGGACGGGCGAAGACCTCCCAAATCCGAATACTTAGAACCCATAGAAACCCTCATCGACCACTTAAAGGATCACGCCGGCATGTCGCCGGCCAACCGCGAGGCGCTTCGCATCGAGCTGATCAAAACACTGATCAGCCAGCGGTCCGAATACTTTGAGCGGGCCCGAAAATACTTCTCCCTGGAGGATATTAAAAAAACCCATGACCGGCTGGTGGGATCCGGACGCATCGGCGGAAAGGCCGCCGGCATGCTGCTTGCGCGAAAAATCCTGGAGCTGGCCGCAGACAGCGACCTTCCGGAGCTCAAAGGGATATTTCAGGAGCATGACTCCTACTACATCGGCTCCGATGTTTTTTTCCAGTTTTTGCTGGACAACGACCTGCTCTATCTGCTCAGCCAGCAGTATCAGGACCGGGAAACCATCGTCTCCGAATACCCTCACCTAAAGGAAAAATTTCTTTCCGCCGCCTTTCGGCCGGAGGTCCTGCTTCAGCTTCGAAAGGTGCTGGAGCACTTCGGCACCCAGCCGGTGATTGTGCGGTCCTCCAGCCTGCTGGAAGACAACTTCGGCTATGCCTTTGCCGGAAAATACGAAAGCGTGTTCTGCCCCAACCAGGGCATATTTGAGGACCGGTTTGAGGAGTTCTTGACCGCCTTAAAAACGGTCTACAGCAGTGTTTTAAAGCCCGACGCCCTGCTTTACCGCATCAAACGCAAGCTCATCAACACCGACGAGCAGATGGCCGCTCTGGTCATGCGCGTGGAGGGGCGGAACTTAGGCGATATTCTGATGCCGATGATCGCCGGAGTGGGGTTTTCCAGAAACTTCCATCCCTGGTCCCCCCGCATCGACACGGACAAGGGCCTGCTGCGGATCGTTTTCGGCCTGGGCACTCGGGCGGTGGAGCGGGTGGGAAACGATTATCCGCGAATGATCGCCCTAAGCCACCCCACGATCCGCCCGGTTCTATATGAATCCGAGATCAGACACTACTCCCAGCATGCGGCGGATCTCATCGACCTGTCCGCCCACAAAATCGAAAGCATGGGCATCGATGCGCTGATAGGGCGGTATGAGCTGCCGATCTATCCCTACTTTTTCTCGGTTTCCAGCCAGGGCACGGTCTCGGATCCCATCAGCCGAATGCAGTACAAAAACGCGTCGGAAAAAATCCTCACCTTCAACAACCTCATCGCCAAAACCCCTTTTGCCGGCATCATGGATAAAATCTTGAAAAAACTCGAAGACGCCTACGGCATTCCCGTGGACATCGAGTTTGTCGCGGATATCGACGAAAACGGGGGGGTGCGAATCAACCTGCTCCAGTGCAGGCCGCTGAGCGAACTTCGGGGCCAGGAAAACGTCGCCCTGCCGGAACATATTGATGAAAACGATATCATCTTCACCACGGACAACTGCGTCAACACCGCCCTGGTGGATGATATTGGGTATATCGTTTACGTGGACAGCGACGCCTACAAGGCGCTTGCCCTGGACCAGAAATATCAGGTGGGCCGCGCCATCGGAAGGATCAACGCCTTCATCGAGGCATCCGGCGAAAGCTATTGCCTGATCGGCCCGGGACGGTGGGGAAGCAACAACATCAATCTGGGGGTGAACGTCACCTACGCGGATATCGACGCGGCCTCCGTCATGGTGGAGGTGGCCAAAACCTCCGGCGGGTACGTGCCGGAGGTATCCTACGGCACCCACTTCTTTCAGGACCTGGTGGAGAACCGAATCTACTACCTGGCGGTGTTTCCGGGACTCAAGGAGAACACCTTAAATGAAGCCTTCCTGCATGCGGGCGAAAACGCGCTTTCGAAAATGGCGCCCCAGTATAAGGAGCTGGCCCAGATCATTCGAGTCATTCAAATGGAAAACGGCTGTTTTCGAGTGGCCATGGACAGAACCCGGGATGCCGCGGTCTGTTTTGCGGTTCACCGGAGCCCCGTGGCAGGCGCATAAGCCCTGCCACGGGCCTTTGGGCGTCTATTGCGCAAACAGGACCGAAATAAAACACGACCCGCCATTGCCGCTCGAACCGCCGGATTCGGATGTCTGGGCCGCGGTGGCTGTTTCCCTCACCGGGCCGACGGGGCCGTATAGCGGGTTGTCCTTGGTGTTATCTAAGTCGATCTCCTCAAGCTTGTAATAGTAACCCGTCCCATCTTCCAGGGTCACCTCGCAATCCGTATAGGAATAGGCCGCACCCATGGTCTCCATCAGGGCCTCGGATGGAGTGTAGCTCCCGGAAACAAGGGTATAGGTTCCGTCCTTTTGCGTGCTTCGCCAGAGCTCAAACCCCAGGGTATCGATCTCGGTGGCGGTCTCCCAGGAGACCTCGATGCACCCGTCCTTGACCGAGGCGGTAAAGGCGGCCAGCACAATGGCCAGGGGCTCGTCGTCGCCCCCCAAAACGTATTCCGTGCCGGCCTCTCCGGATTTCACCAGGGTATCGGTTGTCGTGTTTAGGGTGGCAAAGGAGTCGGCCCAGGTCGGATCGCAATAATCATCCCGTTTGGCCAGGCCCAGGTTGCTGTCATCAACAGGCACGCTGGGGTTGCCGTTGTAGTAATAGGTGACATCATAGGTTTTGGGCGTATTGAGCCAGTCCGTGACAAACACCCCCCAGTAGCGGTAATAGTCGATGGAGGACCATCCCGAGGGCGGGGTCAGGCCGTTGGGGGACTGGGCATAGGGGCTGGTGCCGATGTCCGGTGGATACACCGGGGCCTCGTCCAGTTGGTAGACCTGAATCCCGGAAAAGGTTCCAAACCAGTACCCCGCGTTTTCCGTGGCAAAAAAGTAATCCCCGTCCGAATGGGTGAGGGTGACGGAAATCGGGGTCAGGGCGCCGCTGTCGTAATACCCATAATCGCTGTCGTCCCCGATGGGGGCTTCGGAGCAGACCCGGGCGGTAAGAATATCCGTGAAATTGGTCATGGTCCCACTGTTACCGCCTCCGGTGTAATCCGGGCAGGCGGCGCTGGTGGTCTCCTCGTCGAACCGCCAGTAGCCCGCAAGCCCGGTCTCGGATCCGGACAGCTTCTGGCACATGGTATCCCGGATGGCGGTCCGGTTCCTTATCGTGCTCCAGAGCCGGACCTCGTCGATGGTGCCGTCAAAGGGATAAAAATTGCTGGCGCCGGAAGTGAAGGTAAACTGCTGGCCGATATTGATCCCTCCGTTTGTGGATTGGGGCGTGGCCGCGCTCGCCTGGGTTCCGTCGTTTACACCGTTTACATAAATGTCCATTGAAGGACCCGTGGCCACGGTATTGTCCCAGACACCGGCGATATGGTACCAGGTAGCGGTGCTTAGAGCGGTGCTGCTGGTGAGGGTGGTGGCCCCTGAGCCGGTATTGACGCCCAGAACGATCTGATTGGTGGCCGCGGCCAGCCGCAAGAAATACGCCTCATCGTTGTTCGGGGTGTCGGCATCGTCCCCCCTTTGAATAATCCCCCCGTTTGCCGTGTGGGCGTCGATGTAGGTCCAAGCCTCCAGGGTGCCTGTGGAGCCGAAATCAAAAACGTTGGCATCCGATACCGCCACATAATCGTTTGTGCCGTCAAAATCAATGGCGTTGCGCGGGTCCATGTTCGCCCCAAGAATAAACTCCGTGCCGGAAAGCCCTTCCCGGGTCAGGGTGTTTAAGGTAGTATCCAGGTCGGCGAGTACGTCCTTCCAAGTTTGGCAGTTGTGGCTTCGAAAGGCCAGCAGCAGGTTGTTTTCATCCCCGATGCCCGGCACGCCATCATCAGCCAAATCATAATTGTATTCGACCTCATAGGTGGGCTCAACCCCGCCCGTGACAAACACCCCCCAATAACCCCCGGTATCCAGAAGCAGCCAGCCGGGCAGGCCGGCCTGATAGTCCGGCGCATTATTATCCCGGTAGACCTGAATCCCGGATTTATCCGTCAAACTCCAGGTGCCGCCGTCATTTGTTACGGTTATGCGTTCATCCCCCGCC
>CAZFWD010000244.1:0-15406 GCA_964522535.1 uncultured Desulfonema sp. | reverse complement strand
CAAGCCCGGCAATCCGGAGCTTGACGCGGCGCGCGCGAGGGGCCTTCCGGTCGTGCGGCGGGCCGAGATGCTGGCCGAACTGATGCGGCTGAAATACAGCATTGCGGTGGCCGGCGCCCATGGAAAAACCACGACCACCTCCATGCTGGCCGGCATACTCGAAGCCGGCGGCCTGGACCCCACGGTGGTGATCGGCGGGCGGTTGAAGAGCGTGGATACCAATGCGGTCCTGGGTCGGGGCGGGTTTATCGTGGCGGAGGCCGATGAGAGCGACGGCTCGTTTCTGAAGTTTTCCCCCACCATCGCGGTGGTCACCAATATTGATTTAGAACACCTTGATTTTTATAAAGATTTAGCAATGATTCGGTCGGTCTTTCTCGATTTTATCGACCGGGTGCCGTTTTACGGGCTTGCCGTGCTCTGTCTGGACAATGAGCCCGTGCAGGAGATCATTCCCCTTGTAAAAAAGCGGTTTGTCACCTACGGGCTGAGCGCCCAGGCGGATGTTCAGGCCCGGGATGTGAGGTTTGACGGGGTTCAAAGCCGTTTTGGGGTTTATATCAAGGACCGGCTTTCCGGCGAGGGCGTTTTAAACCTTCCGGGAATGCACAATGTCTATAACTCCCTGGCCGGCATCGCGGTGGGGATGGAGCTGGAGATTCCGTTTGAAAAGATCCGGTGGGCGCTTGAGACCCTGGAAGGGGTACACCGCCGCATGGAGGTCAAGGGGGATGCTGGCGGGGTTAAGGTCGTCGATGATTACGGCCACCACCCCACCGAGATTCGGACCACCCTGGAGGCGGTGCGTCGAAGCTGGCCTGAAAGGCGTCTGATTATCGTGTTCCAGCCGCATCGCTACACCCGCACCCAGGCGCTGTTTGATGAATTCACCCGTTCCTTTTACCAGTCGGACATGCTGCTTCTGCTGCCTGTTTATCCGGCCGGGGAAAGGCCCATCGAAGGGGTGGACAGCCGTGCCCTTCACGAAGGGATCAAGCGCCAGGGGCACAAGGATGCGCTTTATTTCGAGGATATGGCCGAGGCCGTCGAATGCCTGGCAAAAACCGTAAAAGACCGGGACCTTGTCCTGACCCTGGGGGCCGGGGATGTCTGGAAGGTGGGGGAAGCCCTGCTGGAGCGGCTTTTGAAATCACCGGGACCGGCGGACGCAAGCGCGTAGGAGGATATGGATTCAGGTTTAAAAAAATATTTAAGGGAGGGTTTCAAGGGCCGGGTGCGTTTTGACGAACCCATGTCCGCCCACACCTCCCTTAAAATCGGCGGGCCGGCCGACGCCTATCTGATGCCCGGCAGCGAGGCTGAGCTGGTGTCCCTGGTCAACCGTTTGAAAAAAGATGGGGTTTTCTATTGCGTTCTGGGGGCCGGAACCAACCTGCTGGTCCGGGACCGGGGGATTCGCGGGGTGGTGATTTCCCTGGCAGAAGGGTTTGGAAAGATTTCAAAAGCCGCTGACAGGGGGATCAGGGTTTCCGCCATGGCCGGAGCGCGGCTGGCCGCGCTTTGCCGGTATGCCCTTAAGCATTCCCTTTCCGGAATGAATTTCGCCCTGGGGATCCCCGGCACCGTGGGCGGCGGGGTGGTCATGAACGCCGGGACCGCGCTTGGCAGCATGGCGGGCGTCGTCGACAGGCTTCACATCCTTTTTGACCACGGGGAGGAGGCGACCATCGACAGGGCCCGTATGAAATGGTCGTATCGCGGGTTTGCCGCTATGGGTTCAAACAAGACGCCTGAAACCGGGATTATTCTGCAGGCTGAGTTTTTACTTGCCCCCGGAGACCCGAAGGCTCTGAAGAAGGAGGCCGAGGCCGTCATCAAAAAACGGAAAGCCGCTCAGCCTTGGCGGATGCCCAGCGCCGGGTGCTTTTTCAGGAACCCGGCCTCGGGCGATTCGGCCGGCCGGCTGATCGACCTGGCGGGACTCAAGGGGTTTGGCATCGGGGATGCCGGGGTTTCCAAAAAACACGCCAATTTTTTCGTCAACCGGGGCAGGGCCTCGGCTGAGGATATGATCCGTCTGATGGAGGCAGTTCAGAGCGCGGTTTACAAACGGTTCGGCCTGAATCTGGAGCCGGAGGTGAAAATTGTTGGGGAATAGGCACGTTCGAAAAAACCGGTTTAAAAAGCGGCCACCGGCGCAGACGCATGCGATCGGGTTCAAACAGGTCGGCGCGGTTTTTATGGGGGTGTTGATCGGCATCAGCGTTATTGCGGCCATGAGCCTGATGTTCATCTTCGGGCATGATGTATTGATCCAGTGCGATTACTTCGCGGCCGGAACCATCTCCGTGGAAGGCGAATCGCGGCTGACAGAACAGCAGGTGCTGGATATCGCCCGGGTTGAAAAGGGGAGCAATATTTTTTCCGTAAACCTTCAGACGATCCGCAAAAGGCTTCTCTCCGACCCCTGGATTGCCGAAGCGGAGGTGTGCCGGCTTTTTCCGGGGACCCTGGCGATTAAAATAACGGAACAACGACCCGCAGCGGTGCTTGATTTCGGCAGGTATTTTCTGGTCAACATTAAAGGGGAGATTTTCAAGGAAGCCTCCGCCGATGAAGCGCAAGGGCTTCCGGTGGTTTCCGGGATCGATTACCCGGACTGGAAGATTTCAGGTATGCCCGGTACGCTGAGTTTCTCCGCGGTCATGGAGGTGTTGCGGCTCGGAAAATTCAAGGGATCGGGGCTTCCGGGCGCCCGCATAAAAAGGATTCATGTGGACCGGGAGATGGGATTGACGCTTGAGGTCTGTGGCGCCATTGCGGAGTTAAAGCTCGGCTTCGGCGGCTACAGGGCCAAGTATGACCGGCTGGCCCGAATCCTGTCGTATATCGATCGGCACGACAACACCCCGGTGCTCTCTTCGATCGACCTGAGAAACCCGGACCGCATCGTGGCATGCCCTGCGAATGCGCGAATCCCCCGTCATACTGATGAAAAGGAGGTTTTAACGTGAAACGCCATGAGATTATCGTGGGCCTTGATATCGGAACGACAAAGATCTGCACGGTTGTCGCCGAGGTGAAGGATCATGAGGTGAACATTATCGGGATCGGCAGCCATTCCTCCATCGGGTTGCGCAAGGGAGTGGTGGTCAACATCGAGGCCACCGTCGAATCCATCAAAAAGGCGGTGGAGGAGGCGGAGCTGATGGCCGGCTGCGAAATCTCATCGGTTTATGCGGGGATCGCGGGGGGGCATATTACCGGATTCAACAGCAACGGCATCGTCGCGATCAAGGGGGATGAGATCACCCAGGCGGATGTGGACCGGGTGATCGGGGCGGCAAGGGCGGTGGCGATTCCCATGGATCGCGAGGTGATCCATGTGCTGCCCCAGGAGTTTATCGTGGACGGGGAGCCGGGGATCAACAACCCGGTGAGCATGGCCGGGGTGCGCCTGGAGGCCAAGATACACATCGTCACCGGGGCGGTGACCTCGGCCCAGAATATTGTCAAATGCGCCAATAAGGCCGGGCTGGATGTCTGCGACATCATCCTGGAGCCGATCGCTTCCAGCGAGGCAGTGATGACCGCTCAGGAAAAGGAGATCGGAACCGGGCTGATCGATATCGGCGGCGGTACCACCGACCTTGCGATTTTTTCGGGAAACAACATCAAGCACACCTTTGTGCTGGCCATCGGCGGGAACAACATGACCAACGACATCTCCATCGGGCTCCGCACCACCATGGCCGAGGCGGAGAGGATCAAGCTGAAATACGGCACCTGCCTCTCCGACCAGGTCAAAAACGACGAAACCATCGAGATATCGGACATCAGCGGCCGGGGCGGGCGCAGGCTTCCCCGTCAGATCCTGGCCGAGATTCTGGAGCCTCGCGTGGAGGAGATCTTCACCCTGGTCAAACGGGAGATTCACCGGTCCGGAATGAACAGCCTGCTCACCTCCGGCATTATTCTGACCGGCGGCGCGTCGCTTCTGGAGGGGATCGCGGAGGTCGCGGAATCGGTATTTGAGCTTCCGGTCCGCGTGGGGACCCCCCAAGGCATCAGCGGGCTGGTGGATGTGGTGAACAGCCCGATGTACGCCACCGGGGTGGGGCTGGTGATCTACGGGTCGACGCACCAGGAAAAAAAGAAGTTCAGGATTCGGGATACGAATATCTTCAACCGGATCATGAAACAGATGAGAGGATGGTTTAAGGAGATCATCTAAACGGTCAGGGAAGAAACCTTTAACAATTCGGCAAGGAGGTGGAGAATGAAGTTTACGTATGTCGATGCCGGCAACTCGGCAAAAATCAAGGTCATCGGGGTTGGCGGCGGCGGCGGGAACGCCGTCAACAACATGATTAATTCAAACCTTCAGGGGGTTCAGTTTATTGCCGCCAACACGGACGCGCAGGCCCTGGCCAACTCCAAGGCGGACTTAAAGATCCAACTCGGTGAGATGCTCACCGGTGGGCTGGGCGCGGGCGCGAACCCGGAAACCGGCAGGGAGGCGGCGCTGGAGTCCGGGGAGATCTTAAAGCAGGCCCTGGCCGACAGCCACATGATTTTTATCGCCGCCGGCCTCGGCGGCGGCACCGGCACCGGCGCGGCGCCGGTGATCGCGGAGATATGCAAGGAGCTGGGGGCGCTGACCGTGGCCGTGGTCACCAAGCCGTTTCGGTTTGAGGCCCGAAAGCGGAGCAAACAGGCGGATGAAGGGATCGCAAGGCTGAAAGAGGTGGCGGATACGGTGATCACCATACCCAATGACCGGCTGCGGGGGCTGGCCTCCAAGAAATCGACCCTGGTGGATATGTTTAAAAAGGCGGATGAAATCCTCCATCATTCGGTGAAGGGAATCACCGACCTGATCATTCGGCCCGGTCTGGTCAACCTGGATTTTGCGGATGTAAAAGCCATTATGTCCAAGGCGGGAATGGCGATCATGGGGATCGGCATTTCCAGCGGCGAAAACCGGGCCATCGAGGCGGCGGAGCGGGCCATCTCGCATCCGCTGCTTGAGGACAACTCCATTGTGGGCGCCCGGGGGGTCCTGATGAATATCACCTGCAACATGGACTTGACCATGGAGGAAACCATCGAGGCCTCGGAGCGAATCTACAACGAGATCGGGGACGATGATGTGGAGATCATCTGGGGGACCGCGGTGGACGACAGCATCGGGGATGAGCTTCGGGTGACCGTGATCGCCACCGGCATCGGCAACGGAAAGCTCCAGATGGCGAAGCCGGTCAGGAACCCGGCGGTGAAGGAGGCGGTCCGGGGCGTGGTGCGCACCCCGACCCCCGAGGAACTGAAATACTTCGAGGACGAGTTGGTGCGTCCGTCCTTTATTCGTAAAAAAGAGGTGGCCCGGGAACGCATTCCCGGAAACGGGGAGGTTCCCAAAAAGCAAAAGCCGAGTCAAGGGCTCAGCGCCTATAATATTGTGGAAGATACCGATGTGGATTACGACACCCCGACCTTTTTAAGACGGAAGGCGGATTAGCCCGAAAGACCCGGTCGGTGCGCCTGGAATCCCGGCCCGTTTGGAGTATTGCGCCGAATGGCTCGGGGCGCGGGGCGGTTTCTGGCGACGGGGCTCTGACGGCTGACCGTCGGTTCTGTTTTTGCCGGATAGAACGCGGACCGACAACACGGATTTCTCCACCCAAGGCCGGAATTCTTTTTCCGGCCTTTCTATTTTATTTGATTGGGATAATTGGATTATTCTTTAATACAAATCCCTTGACAAAAAAGGCTTAAAATAATAGGTAGTCCCTGATTCGATTTTTCCGCCATGATCGAAACAACTTGATTTGTTTACGGTTTAAGAGGGTTGCGGTTGTTGCAGGTGTTTTCTTCCTTTAAAAGGGATCCGTGAGAATGACTTCAAAGAATGAGCTTCGGGTCGGGTATGCCATCGGGGTGATCTGCCTGCTGATCGGGGTCGTATGTTACGGTGCGCTGCCGGCCAAGGCCCCGGAAATCCCCGTGCGGATCATGCTCCAGAGCATGGGCGGGAACGTTTTGTTTGATCACCAGACCCACAGTGAGGATTATGGACTGGACTGCGAGGCCTGTCATCATTCTGTTTACGGAAGCCTGGCCGGAGCCCCGGCCGCGTGCGGAAGCTGTCATCGGCCGGACAGCGTATACCTTTCCGCATTGGATTCAAACGGGCTGTTTGATCACCAGACCCACAGCGAGGATTTCGGACTGGACTGCATTGACTGCCATCATACCTATACCGAGGACGACCCCGGAGAACCCGAGGCCTGCGGCGTATGCCACAACCCGGAGGCCGAAGGGGAAAACATGCCGGGCCGGGAGGCCGCCTTCCATGAGCAGTGCATTTCATGCCATGAGGCCTCCGAGGTGATTCCGGGGGGGTCCGATTGCGCCGGCTGTCATAAACCCCGGCCACGCAAGGACGCCTTTCATGAGCAGTGCATGAACTGTCATGAGGAATCCGGTGCAGGTCCTGGCCGCGCCGACTGCAAGACGTGCCATGGGTACTAAACCGGTCAGCCGGGCACATAGGTGATTTGGGCCATTTCGATACATCAAAGGCGAGCAGTAAAGGGTAATCCATGAGGAAACGGACATTCTTCGGGTTTTTAAAATCGAAACTAAGGTATGCCACCGTTGATGAAACCCTGCCGGAGCCTATGGCTGTGCCCCCGGGCGACCGGGTGACGCTGTTTTTCGATCAACCCTACGAACCGGGCGGCACACCGCTGCTTCATCCCGGAGACAGGGTCAAAAAGGGGCAGCGGCTGGTTCTGAGCGAGGATGCCGGCGGTTATGTGCTGGCCAGCCGGTCCGGCGCGGTTGCGGACATCTTCGGGTTTCTCGGAATACAGGGGCGGCGGTTTACGGCGGTCACCCTCGCCGTTGACGATGAATCCAACCAGACGGTGGATGAAGCATTCAGGGAGGTCTATTCGACGCCCAGCCTTAAAAACGCCAGAGCGTTTTTGGAAGGGCTTCCCGGCAGGCCCGACCTGGGGATCTTTTTTAATCCCCAAAGACCGGTCAAATCGATCGTGGTGCTGGGGGTGGACCAGGACCTGCTCGGCATCACCAACCAGTATTTTGTAAAAAATAACATTGTCGCCATCAAAACAGGGATCGACATCCTGCGCCGCATCTCCGGTATTCATGATGTCATCCTTGTGGTTCCCCGCTATCTGGCTCAGGTCGCCGGCGCCTCCGGGGCTTCCGTCAAAACCGTGGACGCGGCATTCCCCTCGGCCCATCCACAGCTGATCATGCGGCATATCCTGTCCGAACAGATGTCTGCGGATGCGCCAGACCGTGTCGATCCCGGGGTTGCTTTTTTCAGCGCCGAGGCGGTGGTGGCCATCGGTGCCGCTTATAACACGGGCCGGCTTCCGCTTGAAAAGGTCGTTTGTTTTATCGCCAAGGACGGATCCCGTCGGCTGGTTTCGCTGCCCGTCGGAACGCCGGTGAAACGCATTGCCGACGCATTGAATCAGCCCCTGGCGGACGGGGATCGGGTGATTTTCGGCGGCCCCATGACCGGGGTGTCGGTGTATTCGGACAATCACCCGGTTCTGGCGAATACGGATACGATCATGATTCAGGGCAGGGATCAGGTTCGGGAGGTCCCGGACATTCCCTGCATCAACTGCGGCGAATGCGTCCGGGTCTGTCCCGTGAACATACCCGTGAACATGCTGATCCGGTTCCTTCAGGCCGGCCGGTACGAGGAGGCCGTTGACCAGTGCGACCTGAATGCCTGTATCGAATGCGGGTTCTGCAGCTACGTGTGTGAGTCCAGGATTCCGATTTTTCAGTATATTCATCTGGCCAAGGATACCCTGGCGGTCATGAACGCGGCGGAGGAGGCTCATGGATAGCAGCGTCAAACTGACGGTTTCGCATGCGCCGTTCTGGCACAACGGGAGCGGCATTTCCTTAAAAAGCTATAATATCCTGTTGGCGAGCCTTGTGGCCGTTGTTCCGGGGCTTTACCTTTACGGCTTCCCGGCCCTGGGGGTGGTCACCCTTTCCATCGGGTCCGCTGTTTTATGGGAATTTTTAGTAAACCTCGCCGCCCGAAGGCCGGTTTCCATCGGTGACGGGAACGCCGCGGTGATCGGCATGCTGTTTGCCATGCTTTTGCCCGCAGTGGTCCCCTGGTGGGTGGTGGTGGTGGGCACTTTTATTGCGGTGGTGATCGGAAAGCAGATTTACGGCGGTATCGGCGGGAACCCGTTTAATCCGGTGGCCATTGCCATGGCCATTTTGATGCTTTCCTGGAAGGATTTTCTGGATTTCAACACCGCTCTGGCGGCTTACCCGTTTGCCTTCAACCCGGTGGAGCCGCTGGTGTTGGCAAAATCCTTCGGCGCAGCCGCGGTGCAGGATTTCAAGCTCGGTGATCTTCTGATGGGCAGGCAGGTGGGCGGCATCGGCACCACATTCGCCCTGGGGCTGATCATCGGCGGTCTCTACCTGATGGTTCGCGGGTTTATTCGATGGGAGATCGTCGTCTCTTTTCTGGCCGGCGTATTCGCCACGGCGCTTTGCTTTAAGTTTTATAACCCGGAGGTTTACGCGGGTCCGGGGTTTCATCTGCTGACCGGATACACCCTGGTCGGGGCCTTTTATCTGGTCACCGAAGATTCATCCTCTCCGGTTCAGTTTATTCCCATGCTGATCTATGGGTGCCTGGGCGGGGTGTTGACCGTTCTGATCCGCAACCTCGGCACCCATGTGGACGGGGTGGTGTTTGCCGTTCTGGTCATCAACCTTGTCAACCCCCTGATCGATAAGATTCGGCCGAAGGCCTTGGGAAAGGTCGTCCCTCATGCGTGAAATAGCAAAAATGGTTATTGTGCTGACGGTGTTGAGCTGTATCTCCGGCGGCCTGCTGGCCATGGTCCGGGATAAGACCCAGGAACGGATCGAGGGGCAGGTGCTCGAGTTTGTGAAGGGTCCGGCGATTCGAAAGATACTGGCCGGCGCAGCCAACGATCCGATTGCCGACCGGTTCACCCTCACTGATGGTGATACCGAACGGAGCTTTTTTGTGGGCAAATATGACGGAAAGCCCAGTGTCGTCGCCTTTGAGACCTTTGCCGGCGGTTATGGCGGGGATGTGGGGCTGATGGTGGCGGTTTCGGTGGATACCGACCGGATACTTGGGGTGGGCGTCACCACCCATAATGAAACCCCCGGGGTGGGCGCAAACGTTGAAACCGATGCCGGATTCACCGGGCAGTTTGCGGGGATGGACATCGCCGCGGGTCCGAAGGTGACCCAGGACGGCGGCGCGATCAATGCGATGTCCGGGGCGACGATCACCTCGCGGTCGGTCTGTGTGGCCGTGGACAGGGCGGGCCAGCTCTACCAGCGGCTCAAGCCTGAAATCCTAAAACAGTTGACGACCTTTTCCGGGTAGCAAAGAGAAGAGACCATGGCAAAGACAATCAGTCAGGAGTTCGTAAAGGGCCTGTGGGCGGAGATTCCGCCGTTTCGTCTGGTGCTGGGGCTCTGCCCCACCCTGGCGGTGACCAAAACCGTGGAAAACGGCATCGGCATGGGGGTCGCCACGGCGTTTGTGCTGGTCTGCTCAAACCTCCTGGTATCCATGCTTCGCAGCGTCATTCCGCCGAGGATTCGAATCGCCTGCTATATCATCATCATCGCGACCTTTGTCACGGTGGTGGAACTGCTGATGCAGGCGTTCACTTATCCGCTTTATCTCAGGCTGGGGATCTTCATCCCCCTGATCGTCGTCAACTGCATCGTGCTTGGCCGGGCCGAGGCGTTTGCCGCGAAAAACAAGGTGCTGCCCTCCATCGCGGACGGGCTGGGCATCGGGATCGGGTTTACCCTGTCCCTCGCCGCCCTCGGTGCCGTCCGGGAGATCTTGGGGAGCGGGACGCTTCTGGGAAGCCCGGTGTTCGGGCCGTCTTTTCAACCGTTTACCTTTATGGTGCAGGCGCCGGGTGCGTTTGTCTGCCTGGGGCTGATGCTTTGTCTGATGAACCTGGCCGGCAAGCGGTGATGGGCTGCCCTGGGGTCGTCGGCGGTATGAAAACCGTATGGGGTTTGAAATTTTTGTGATGATGGGTTGTTCTGAAAGCTGGGGGTGAACATGGGCGATTATTTTGTCCTGATTGTCAGCTGCATTTTTATCAACAACATTGTGCTTGCCCAATACCTGGGCAACTGTCCGTTTCTCGGCACCTCCAAGAAGATGGAGACCGCGGTGGGGATGGCCATGGCCGTGGTGTTCGTGCTGGTGATGGCCGGCATGCTCACCTGGGCCATCGACCGGTACTGTTTGAAGGCGTTTCATCTGGAGTACCTCACCACCATCGCCTTTATTCTGGTGATCGCTTCCCTGGTTCAGTTTGTGGAGATGTTTCTTAAAAAAAGTATTCCGGCGCTGTATGCCGGACTGGGTATATTTTTGCCCTTGATCACAACAAATTGCGCGGTCATGGGGGTCTGCCTGATCAACATCAAGGAGGAATACGATTTTATGAACGCCCTGGTGGCCTCCTTTGCCTATGCGGTCGGCTTCGGGCTCGCCCTGATCCTTTTCGCGGGTGTCCGCGAGCGGATTATTCTGGGCAGGGTGCCGCAGCCGCTGCAGGACACCTCCATCGGGCTGGTGACCGCCGGGCTGATTTCCCTGGCCTTTTACGCCTTTCAGGGAATGGTATAAAATTCTGCTTTTACAATAAAAAATAAGAGGCTTGACGTGTTTGAAGCGGTTCTTTTTTTGTGCGGGCTCGGTGCGGGATGCGGACTGATTCTTGGTTTCGCCTCCAAGGTGTTCTATGTGTATGAAGACCCCCGCATCGCCCGGGTGGAGTCCTTATTGGCGGGCGCCAACTGCGGCGGGTGCGGGTATGCCGGCTGTTCCGCCGCGGCCGAGGCCATTGTTCACAAGGGCTCGCCGCCCAGCACCTGCATCCTGATCGGGCCTGAAAACGTCGTCGAGATCGCGGCCGTTATGGGGGTCGAGGCCGCCACCGCGGAGCCGCTGAAATCCGCAAACACCTGCGACGGCGGGGACAGGGCCGACGACCGGTTCTATTATTCGGGACTGGCCAGCTGTCGCGCCGTGGCGGCGCTTTACGGCGGCGAGCGGCTGTGCCGGGTGGGGTGCCTCGGCTTCGGGGACTGCGTTCGAGCCTGCATTTTTGATGCGATCCGGATCGGCCCTCACGGCTATCCGGTGGTCGATGCCGAAAAGTGCGTGGGATGCGGCGCCTGTGAACGGGCCTGTCCCAAGCCGATCCTGCAGGTGCGCACCATGTCCCAGCGGCTGCTGCATTTAAACGCCGAAGACGACGCCCTGGCCCCATGCAGCCAGACCTGTCCGGCCGAGATTGATATTCCGCGCTATATCGCCCATATTAAGAACCACGAATACGATGAGGCCGTGGCGACCATACGGGAGAGAAACCCGCTGCCTCTGGCCTGCGGCCGGGTCTGCCCCCATCCCTGCGAGTCCGACTGCAGGCGGGGGATTGCGGATGAACCGGTATCCATTAACCAGTTGAAGCGTTTTGTGTCGGATTTGGAGATGAACTCCGGCAAGCGGATTCCTGCTTCCTGCGCCCCGGACACCGGGAAAAAGGTGGCGGTGATCGGCGGCGGGCCCGCGGGCCTAAGCTGCGCCTATTTCTTAAGGCGGGTCGGCCATCAGGTCACCATTTTCGAGGCCATGCCCAAACTGGGCGGCATGCTGCGCTACGGGATTCCGGAGTACCGGCTGCCCAAGCGGGTGCTGGACTGGGAGATCGAGGGCATCCTCAACCTCGGCGTCGCCCATCACACCCATGTGCGGCTGGGGGTGGATTTTGATTTCGGCTCCCTGGTCGCCGCCGGGTTTGATGCGATTTTTTTCAGCATCGGCGCCTGGAACGACTACAAGCTGGACGTTCCCGGAGAGGAACTAAACGGCTGCTATACGGGCATTGCGTTTCTGGCCAAGATCGGCAACCAGGAGGATGTGCCCCTGGGCCGCAGGGTGGCGGTGATCGGCGGCGGAAACACGGCCATCGACTGCGCCCGGACCCTGGTGCGCAAGGGGCTGGACAAGGTCTACCTGGTTTACCGCAGAACCCGAAAGGAGATGCCGGCAAACGATGTGGAGATCGAGGCCGCCGAGCAGGAAGGGATCGAATTCATCTTTCTTGCGGCCCCCAATCGGGTGTTGGGGGACGAAGAAAACCGGGTCGTGGGGCTGGAGTACCTGAGAATGGAGCTTGGCGAACCCGATGCCAGCGGACGCCGCCGCCCTATACCGGTTAAAGGCTCGGAAACCGTGCTCGACGTGGATATGATCATCACCGCCATCGGCCAGTCGCCGGATACCCGTTTTCGCGGCCGAGGGGACCGCCTGGACGAGTTAAAGATCGGCCGCGGCAACACCTTGTCGGTGGATTCAGCCACCTGCAGCACCAATGTTCCCTATATTTTTGCGGCCGGGGACGCCGCCACCGGACCGGCGCTGGTGGTCACCGCCATCGGCGGAGGACGACGGGCCGCCCGGTCCATTGATCTTTTCCTTTGCGGCAAACCGGTGGTTCCACCTCCCGGGGCGCTTCTGGACCGGCATATTCCGGAATCGATCTTTTCTTCGGTGGACGGCGTGATTCCGAGAAAACGGGTCGAGATGCCGGAGCTTCCGGTATCGGAGCGGATTCGCAGCTTTGACGAGGTGGACCTGGTCATCAGCGAGGCCGATGCCGCCCATGAATCCGGCAGGTGTATGAACTGCTGCCGGTTGTGTTATAACCGGGACCGGTAACGCCTGTTTCAGCCTTTTTCAGTTCGCGGTATTTTTTTTGCAGGCAACTTATCGTTTCGTTTTTTAAATATCCTCACTACGAAGGGCACAGAGAAAAAAACGGAACATTGTTTTTGTATCCTTTATTCTGAATTCTGTATTCTGAATCCTGAATTCTGTATTCTCAATACCCCCTGCTTGCGGCGGGGTCATTCATATGCCGCAAAAATGTCTAAAAAAATCACATTTCTTGACAAATCCCGCCGAAAAAATTAACATCAAACTCATGAGGCTAAGGACTGAGCCATGAGCTGATTCGCGTTTGAATCGCGGTTTTTGTTCAGGTACAAAATACGGGGTAAGCACAATGGAACGTTTGTTCACACTTGAGTACTGGATTGATGACGGATGGTATGTCGGCAGGCTGAAAGAAGTGCCGGGGGTATTCAGCCAGGGAGAAACCCTTGAAGAATTGGAAGCCAATATCAAAGAATCCTATCAGCTTATGATGCCGGAGGAAGATGTCATGCCGTCTCGCGATGTCTATCAAAAGGAGTTGGAAATACAAATGTGAAAAGAAGGGATTTCATACGGGAGCTGATTAAAACAGGTTGTTATGTAACACGGCATGGCGCCAATCATGATATATACTTAAATCCAAGGTCCGGCAGGAAAGCCCCGTTGCCACGTCATACAGAGATTAAAAACAGCCTTTGTGAATTGATTCGCAAACAATTGGGATTAAAATGACAACAACGAATTCTCTGCCATGGCCTATATATAAATGATATTGAAGCCCAGCCGGTTTGAGAGATTTCCGCATGGAAAGGATTTTTTCATGAAAAAAGCCATTATCTATACAATGCTGTTTTTTGTCTGGTGCGCGCCTGCATATGCGATTGATGTGTCGACTGCCACAGATTTATACAATGTCCGTAATGATCCTGCCGGCGATTACACCCAGACCGCAGATATTGATCTAAACTCTTATACCAACTGGGAACCCATCGGTGGCTTCGGTACAACGCCTATCTTCACCGGCTCCTATAACGGCCAGCACTACACCATTTCCAACCTGACCATCAGCCGGTCCACAACCCCCAATGTGGGGCTGTTCGGGCATGTGGGCCGGGGGGCGGTCATCAAGGATGTCGTGCTTAACGGCGTGAATGTAGTGGGCGCCCGGGGCACGGGCAGCCTCATCGGCCGGGTCACCGGGGATGCCACCACCTTGATTCAAAGGTGCTGCGCCATCAACGGCACGGTGACCGGGGATGCGGCAACAGGCGGGCTGGTGGGATCGCACAACAGCTGGCGGGCCACCTTCGGCGGCACGGACAACCCGGTGATCAACCAGTGCTTTGCGGATATCGATGTGACCATGTCCAATTTGGCCTATATTGCTGATCCAGTGAATAAACTCAAATATGGCGGGCTGGTCGGCTGCACCCAGAAGGGGACGATCGAAGACTCCTATGCCCGGGGTTCGGTGACCGCCACGGCCACCATTGCGGAACGGGTCGGAGGCCTGGCCGGATGCGCGGAATACCGGGGGGAGATCATTCGGAGCTATTCCACCGGAGCGGTGAACGTTGACGCGGATATCACCCTTTACGGCGGGCTGGTGGGCAATATCGCCAATCTGGGCGCGGGAAACAACGGCGTGGTGGTGGATTCCTACTGGGACACCCAGACCTCAGGTCAAACCACAAGCGCTGCCGGGTTTCCGAGAACCACCACCGAGATGAAGACCCAGTCCACCTTTGCCACCTTTGATTTTGTAAACATCTGGGGGATTGATGCGGGAACAAACGACGGGTACCCGTATCTGTTGTGGGAGGACCTGATCGCAGAGGAGGAGCCGCCCGATCCCACGGTGGTGGTGCTGAACCGCCGGGCCCTGGACCTGGATGGGGTGATCGATCAAGTGAAGGTGCCCCATGACACGACGTTGAATGTCGGTGGGGCAGATACGGTTACGGTGGAGGTCTGGATCAAAAAGTCCTCGGACCAGACCGATGTCTGGGGCACCGGGGATATCGCGGTTGTTCAGAAGCATGATTCCTATAACCTGTTCCTTGAAGACGGAAACCAGCCCGCGTTTTCCATTGTGGATGGTGGTGGCACGACCACCTACACCGCTACGTCCGGATTCGCCCTGGCCACCGAACAATGGTACCACCTGACCGGTACTTTTGATAACAGTGCGGTTAAAATCTACATCAATGGGTATGCCTTTGGGACCCTATCAGCGATTGGCGTGGGCATTCAGGACACCACCAGCGACATCGGTATTGGCGTCAATGTCACGGATGTCACCGAGGTCCCATCCGGCAGCGGTGATTTTTATCCTACGGAATGGTTTCTTCACGGCACCATCGACGAGGTCCGCATCTGGGACATTGCCAGAACCGAAACCAATATCCGCGCCGCCATGTGCAAGAAAGTGGACGCAGGCACCGAAACAGACCTGATCGGCTACTGGCGGTTTGACGAGGATTACGGCTTGACCTGCGTGGATGAGACCGCCAATGAGAACGACGGGCTTATTCTTACGGCCACCCGGGTCTGTTCCGAAGCCCCCATCGGGGATGACAGCGATTATGACTATGACGCCACGGGCGGCTACACCGTAACCGATACGGCGGGGGG
>CAZFWD010000243.1:0-3595 GCA_964522535.1 uncultured Desulfonema sp. | reverse complement strand
ACGCGCGACTCTCTGCTTAAAAGGCAGATACTCTACCGACTGAGTTAACGGCCCCGCCATGAGCGCCACTGGCCTATAAAGTGTTCTTCAATATCTGTTCCATCCGTTCATGTCAATAAAAACATACATCATTCTGACGGCTTTGCATACCTTTTTCAAAAAGCCGCTTATTTCCGCCAGAACTCGGGCACCAGAAAAATAATCACGGTATAGATCTCGAGCCTGCCCAGAAGCATGCACCAGACCAGCAGCCACTTGCCAAGTTCCGGAATCGCCGCGTAATTCCCGACCGGGCCCACAAGCCCCAGGCCGGGGCCGATATTCCCGATGGCCGAGGCCACGGCGGAAAACGAGGTGATAAAGTCCACCCCCATGCCGGCAAGCAGCACCGCGCATAGCCCGAAAAGCGCTATGTATAGCGCCAGAAAACCGAGAATGCTGCGAATGACGTCGTCTGAGACGGTTTTCCCGCCGATCTTCACGGTGGTCACCGCGTGGGGATGAAGCAGGCTGAACAGCTCCTTGTAGCAGTATTTGAAACAGCACATGATCCGCATGCACTTCATTCCGCCGCCCGTGGAACCGGCGGAGGCACCGACAAACATGCAGATCAACAGAATCAGCTTGGACATGGCCGGCCACTGATCGAAATCGGCGGTTGCATACCCGGTCGTCGTCAGAATCGAAATCACCTGAAAGGACGCGTACCGGATCGCCTCGCCCATTCGGGAGTAGACCTCTCCATGCACATTGATGCTGACCGCCGCGATCAGGACCGCCACCGCCGCCAGAAAAAACCGGCACTCGGAATCACGCCAGAACGCCAGGGGGTTGCCCCTGAGCATCTGGTAGTGAAGCGCAAAATTGATCCCCGCCAGTACCATAAACAGCATGAACACGACCTCAAAATAGGGGCTGTTGAAATGGGCGATGGAAAGGTTCTTGGTGGAAAACCCGCCGGTCGGCAGGGTGGTCAGGCTGTGGCAGACCGCGTCATAAAACCCCATCTTGCCGATCATCAGCATCATCACCTCGGCAAGGGAGAACAGGGCATACACCTTCCATAACACCTTGGCGGTATCGCGGATTCGGGGTCTCAGCTTGTCCGGCATGGGGCTGGGCACCTCCGCCTTGTAAAGCTGCATGCCGCCGATGCCCAGAAACGGAAGAATGGCGATGGAGAGCACGATGATCCCCATGCCGCCCAGCCACTGGATCAGGCTGCGCCAGAGCAGCATCCCCCTGGGCACGATCTCGATGTCGGTCATCACCGAGGCCCCGGTGGTGGTAAAGCCGGAAACTGATTCAAAAAACGCATCCGTAAAGGTGTCAAAGATTCCGCCCAGATAAAACGGCAGGGCGGAAAACAGCCCCACCGCGGTCCAGGCGACGGCGACGATCGCCACCCCTTCGCGCTGGCTGATATACTCGGTTTTCGGCCCCCTGCAGCAAAGGACCAGCCCGGCCCCGGACGCCATGGTAATCCCCATGGATTTCAAAAGCGGGGCGATGCTCGCATCCTGGAAATACCAGGCGAACATCAGGGGGAACCCCATAATGACGCCCAGAAAAAAAATCAGCACCCCCACAAAATAAAAAACGTAATGCCAGCGCATTAAAAGAACTCCAGCTTCACGGTGAGGATTTTCTCAATCTTTGAGATCACCTGGCGTTTGGCGAAGATGATCACCCGGTCGTTGGGATGAATGACGCTGTTGCCCGACGGAATCTCGATCCTTCCCTCATGGATGATCCCGATCACCAGCGCGCCCTTTGGAATATTTATCTGTTTCAAAGGCTTGCCGACGATATCCGAGGTTTCCAGGGCCACGGCTTCAAGCACCTCGGCCTGTTCATCGGTCAGGGTTCGAACGGAAAGCACCTTGCCTTTTCGAACATACTGAAGGATGGAATTGACCGCCGAAAGCCGGGAGCTGACCACCTGTTCCAGGCCGATGGCCGGCATCAGGGAGAAGTATCCGAACTTGTTCACCCGGGTGATGGTCTGCCGAACCCCCATCCGCTTGGCCAGCAGGGACACCAGGATATTGCTTTCCTCGTCATCGGTCAGGGTGACCACCGCGTCCATATCCCCGATGTTCTCCTCCAGCAGGAGCTGTTCATTGGACGCATCCCCCTGAATCACCACGGCCTTGTTCAACTGCTCGGCCAGCTCGGTGCACCGGGAAGGGGAACGTTCAATCAGTTTCACGTAGATCTGGCATTTCTCCATCAGCCGGGCCAGCCTGAAACCGATCCTTCCGCCGCCCACGATGAGGATCCGCTTCAAAGGAATAAAGGACTTGTCAAACGCCTCCAGTATGCTTTCCAGTCCGCCCTCCTCGCTGATGAAATAGACCAGATCCCGAGGATAAAGCCGGTCCTCCCCCCGAGGAATGATCACCTCGCCGTCACGCACCACCGCGGCGATGAGGATGCGGGGGCTGACCTTTCCCGGCAACTCGGAAAGCCGAATACCGGTAAGCCGGGCGCCTTTATTGATATAGACGCCGACAAACCGAAGCCTGCCGTCGGCGAACTCTCCGACCTCCACGGCCCCGGGAATATGAAGGAGCTGGTCGATGGTCTTGACCACCTCGATTTCCGGATTGATGACCGTTTGAATGTGGGGGGGGGCCTCCTGAAACATCTGATGGTATTCATCGTAATCCCTTTTGCGAATCCGGGCCAGTTTCTTGGTCGTCGGCGAAAGGATATCCGCCATCAGGCAGGCCACCAGGTTGATCTCATCGCTGTCCGTGACCGCCAGCAGAATATCCGCGCCTTTGATTCCCGCCTCCTCAAGCACCACGGGGCTGCTGCCGGAACCCACGATCGCCTCCGCATCGATGCTCTCGGAGACCCTGCCGGCCGCCTCGGGGTTCGCATCAATGACAACCACGTCCTTGTTTTCACGGGCCAGACGGCTGGCGATGTTGAATCCCACCTGGCCCGCCCCCACGATGATGATCTTCATGCGAACGTCCTTTAAAAATGGAAAATGTTTCCCCGCAACCGGGGCATCAACCGGGTATAGCGCTGCTGGGTCTTGTTGTTTTTGATGCCGATGGCCAGGGCCTTTCGCGTGCCCACCAGGACCACCAGCTTTCGACCCCGGGTGACCGCGGTATAGATCAGGTTCCGCTGCAAAAGGATATAATGCTGGGTCAGCACCGGCATGATCACGGCCGGGAATTCCGATCCCTGGGCCTTGTGCACCGACACGGCGTAGGCCAGCGCCACCTCGTCCATTTCGGTGAAATCATAGGCCACCCGTCGCCCGTCAAAATCGACGCCCAGCTCCCGGGTCTCCCGGTTGATGCTCACAATCCGGCCGATATCCCCGTTGAACACGTTCTTGTCGTAATCGTTGCGGATCTGCATGACCTTGTCGCCGACGCGGTAGGTCCCGGCCCCGAAAACAATCCCCTCCCCGGAAGGGTTCAGCCGCTGCTGAAGCTGGGCGTTCAAGTTGGCGGCGCCCACCATCCCCTTGTGCATGGGGGAAAGCACCTGAATGTCGTTGACCGGATCAAACCCGAATTTCTGGGGAATGCGATCCGCGGCAAGCGCAAGGATCGTCGCCAGCACCTTT
>CAZFWD010000242.1:0-4305 GCA_964522535.1 uncultured Desulfonema sp. | reverse complement strand
TCTTCTTTGAAATCGTCATTGTTTCCTCCGGATCGAATCTCAGTCGGCCGGCTCCACCGCCTTGACCTCGGGGATCTCCTTTTTTAACAGCCGTTCAATCCCGTTTTTTAAGGTCATCTGGGACATGGGGCAGCCCGCGCAGGCCCCTTGAAGGCGCACCTTCACGATCCCGTCTTCAATCCCCACCAGCTCCACATCGCCGCCGTCAGCCTGAAGCGCCGGCCGGATTTTATCAATCACCTGCTGAACCTTTTCTTTTATCATTTTTGCCCCCCTTTTTTGAATAATTTAAAAAACATCATAAAGTGATTCATTGCGCATTGCAAACAGTTTTCAGACGGGTGAAGCCCGCTTTTGGGATCAATCCTTTCCGGATTCCTGGGTGTTGTCAAACGATTCCCTGAACCGGTCAAACCGGTCCGCGGATATGGCCTCTCGCATGGATTGAAAAAGGTTCAGGTAATAATGAAGGTTATGGATGGTGTTGAGCCGGTAGGAAAGCAGCTCCCTTGAGCGGTAGAGATGGTGCAGGTAGGCCATGGAGTAGTTTTGACAGGTATAGCAGCCGCAGGAAGGATCGGCAGGGCCGGTGTCGTATTTAAACCGGGCGTTGTTGATGTTGAGGGTTCCGGATGCGGTGAACAACTGGCCGTTGCGCGCGTTTCGGGTCGGCATCACGCAGTCGAACATGTCCGCCCCCATGCCCACAAGCGCCACAAGCTCCCCGGGGGTTCCCACCCCCATGACATACCGGGGCTTTTCCTTCGGCAGCAGCTCCAGGGAAAACGCTGCCATCTCCATCATCATTTCCCGGGGTTCGCCCACGCTGAGCCCGCCCACCGCGTATCCCGGAAGATCCATTTCCAGAAGGTCTTCGGCGGATTGCCGGCGGAGCCGCTCAAACATGCCGCCCTGCATGATGCCAAACAGCAGGTTTCGGCTATCATTTGAGCCGGCCCTCCATGCATTCTCGCATCGTTTGGCCCATAGGCTGGTTTGCGTCAGTGCCTCCTTTGCGGTTTTTTCGTTGGCCGGATAGGGGATGCAGCGATCCAGGCACATGATGATATCTGCGCCGAGCCGGGTCTGGATGTCGACGGCGTCTTCCGGGGTGAGAAGATGCGGGGAGCCGTCGATATGGGATTGAAACGCAAACCCGGCATCGGTGGTTTTTGAGATTTTGGCCAGAGAGTAGATCTGAAACCCCCCGCTGTCGGTAAGGATTGGGCCGTTCCAGTTCATGAAGCGGTGAAGTCCGGAAAATTTGCTGATGACCTCGCAGCCGGGCCTGAGGTATAAATGATAAGTGTTGGCCAGGATGATTTGAGCCCCGCAGGCGTGCAGTTCCTCGGGGCTGACCGCCTTTACCGTGCCGGCCGTGCCCACCGGCATGAACACCGGGGTTTCCACCGTGCCGTGGGCGGTTTTTAAAACCCCGGTTCTCGCCCGGGTCGTGGATGATTTTTTTTGGATTTGAAAGATAGGCGTCATTTTTTTATGCGATCAGCATGGCATCGCCATAGCTGTAAAACCGGTAGTCTTCCTCTATGGCGACGGCGTATGCCTCACGGATGCGATCCAGCCCGGCAAACGCGGCCACCAGCATCAAAAGGGTGGATTTGGGCAGGTGAAAGTTGGTGATCATCGCATCCGTGATTTTGAACCGGTACCCGGGATAGATGAACAGGTCGCAGATTCCGGTCCCGGGTGTTACCGTTCCGTCACGGCCGGTCGCGTATTCCAGGGTCCGCACGGTGGTCGTGCCCACCGTCACAATGCGCCGGCCTTCGGCCCTGGCGGCGTTGATGGTTTGGGCGGCGGATGCGGAAATGCGGTATGCCTCGGCGTGGATTTTATGCTTTCGAATATCGGCGACCCGCACCGGCATGAAGGTGCCGTATCCCACGTGAAGGGTTATGGCGACGATGTCTATCCCCTTGCGCTGGATTTGTTCCAGCAGGTTTTTCGAAAAATGCAGGCCTGCGGTCGGGGCTGCCACCGCGCCTTTATGGGTGGCGTAAACCGTCTGATAGGAGATTTTGTCCATAGGGGCACGCTCCGAGGGGTGCCTGCGTTTAATGTAAGGCGGAAGCGGCATTACCCCGATTTGTTCAATCAGCTCTTCAAAGGGCCTGGCGCAGGTAAACTCAACCAGAAACGTCCTTTCATAGGCGGTTTTCACCACGGCTTTGAGATCCGGGCCGAAATCTATGCGGGTCCCGGGTTTCGGTGCTTTTGAGGCCCGGATCAGGCATTCGCAGGCATGGGTGTGTCCGCTTTTCTGTCTCTGGGGCGCCGAGGCGTAGTCGATGATCAGAACCTCCACCCTTCCGCCGGTTTCCTTTTTTCCGAAAAGCCTGGCCGGAATCACCTGAGTGTCGTTGATGACCAGCAAATCACTGGGCTGAAGCAGCTCCGGCAGGTTTGAAAACTGGTGATGGGACAACTTTTCCGCGGCGCGGTCTAAATAAAGAAGCTGGGATTGATCCCTGCGGCCCGCCGGCGTCTGAGCGATCAGATTTTCCGGCAGCCGGTAATCATAATCCGAGATGGCAAACATATTGAAAACGATTTTATTTTTAGATGGTCGGGTTATAGTCGGGGGTTTTTTTCTGTGCGTGAATGATTCGGCCTTCTACCTTCGGCCTTCTACCTTCCCTCCGGATTTAACCGCAGTTTTTTTGTTCAAAACATCAATGACGGTTTTAAGCAGCAGGAAAATATAGCCGTAATCCCCTTCATCAAGATCCACGGGTTCCTCTTCAAATGGGGCTTCGAAAAGGGCGTCCAGCACGTACCCAATGATGTTCGGCTGGTTGGATAGCTGCACCCCGGCGATCCGCTCATAAAATTTTTCATGGACCTGTTCCAGGTTGATTAAAAGCTTTTCATTGTCGTCATAGGTCGCGATGATCGCCTTAGGGCTTATCCGTTTAATATTTTTCTTATATCCTTTTTCAAAGATACGATAAACCACAAAGAACAGGTACATGGCAAGCTCCTGGGCCTCATCCCGAAGCTCCCCGCCAAATTCCACCACAAAGGTGACAAGCGCCGACTGCTTTTCACTGAGTTTTCGCATCTCTTCAGCGCAACGGGACGGGCTGAACCCGGAGACCTCCTTCCATGTTTTTTCAACCAATTCCTCCGGTATCCGTTCCATTCTTTTTCTTGCCTGTTAACCAAGGATTGAGATTGATCAGCGTTTTGTTGGATTCCCATTTTATGGGATTTTATTGAAATATAACTATCCTTATATGCATTAACCAGGATTTAATCAAGCAACTATCAAACTACCCTTGGTACCTGGTCAATGAAGGTGTTTTGTGGTATGCGACGATACGAACGATGAGATATGACAAGGCGGCGGTTCAGGCTGACACAGGGAAAGGAACCGTCTCAAGGCCCGGCACTCTTGCAAAGTCTTTTGTGTTTTCCGTCAACACCGCGCAATTATGGAAGATGGCGGTTGCCGCAATAATCAGGTCATGGGCGCCGATCATCCGGCCCTGTTTGGCAAGGGTCGCGAACAGTTCGGCATGCACCCTGGCCTCCTCGGCGTTAAAGCCCAGTACGGATATTTTAGCCAGTATGGCTTCGACAAAAGCCGAGCGTCTCGCCCGAACCGCAGCACGGGTCGCATAGTGAACGCCGACCAGCAGCTCCGAAACCGTCACCGAACTTATGTAGACATTTCCGTGACTTTCCCATTGCGAAAATTCCACAAATCGGCCTGAGCGTTCCGAATGAACGAACACACAGGTATCCAGCATCAATCCCATTGGCTCTGCTCCAGCGGAACCTGTTTTCGAATACGCGCCAGATCCTTTGCAAAGGCTTTTGCGTCCTCACCCAGTGACGGCAACCCGGCAAAAAACCGGTCCAGGTCTTTTACTTTTAAAGATGAGTCCGGCGTCACCGGAGAAATCCTGGCAATCACCTTGTTCCCCCGTTCCAGCTCGATAACCGCCCCCTGGTAAAGCACCCGGTTCAGCAGGTTTGAAAATTGCCGAACCGCCTGTGTGACACTGATGCGTTCCATTTTTTTATCCTCCTGGCAACCGAACATTTTATATGATAATCATATTATATGATTTTTATGTTTTGTAAAAGGCTTTTTTTAACAGGGCGCAGGAAGCCCCATTCAGTAAGCGGCCCTTTCAATTTCAGGAGTCTTATTGAGCAAGCTGGTCCGGAAGAGGTATTCCCGAAATCCGCGATTAGCGTGCATTTTACAGGGAAAAAGGTTGAAAAACCTCGTTGATTCAAGTATATATGTGTTAACAGAACAACAAATATATTGAA
>CAZFWD010000241.1:0-4253 GCA_964522535.1 uncultured Desulfonema sp. | reverse complement strand
CCTTGGGCTGGAAAAAAAAGCCTTTCTAAAAAAATTATTTTATAATATAAATTCAATATATTATAAAACTAAGGATTTTCGAAGCAAAATTTCAGGTTTTCCCTGATTGAAACCCGAAAAAATATTCTGTAAATAAAAAAAAACAATGTTTACATCCATTAAACGTGTTTTGATCTTATCGGACCAATCAAACGGATTCTTTTTGAAAACGTCTAAAAAATGGAGGAAAGTGTATGAAAAAATTTAAATCTCATCTAAAAATCGGCCGAATCGCCATTGCGGTATCCTTGGTCATCACGCTGGTCGGATGCGGATTTGTCGCCAGCGTTCCCTGGATTCGAAACGCCAGCATGAACAATGTGGTGAACCTCGGGGATTCCATTTTTGCCCTGTCCGGCGAAATTCAGGATTTCCTGCATTCCTACTCCAGACAGACTTTCCGGCGGTATGCGGTTTCCGGCGCTGAGCTGATCGGCGGGGTTCTCGCGCCTTCGGTATACAGCCAGTACGACATCGCAAAAAGCGATAACGCAAACATCGACACCATTTTCATGGATGGCGGCGGAAACGACATTCTGCTTCCGGTCATCACCCTGTTTGATCCTTATGACTGCAAGACCCAGTGGTATGAATGGGGTAAGCTTTCAAGCACCTGCAAAAATTTCATCGACGATATCTATGTGGATTGCGTCAACCTGCTCAATGACATGTATGCGGACGGCGTGGATCACGTGATCTTTCAGGGATACTATTATACGAAAAACGCCTGGTACAACAGCTTAGACGATCTGGAGGAGGCCATTGACTACGGTGACGTCAAATTAAAACAGGCCTGCCAGTATTCCGCGGTGAACTGCCAGTTCATTGACCCGCGCTCCACCATCAAGGACAGCGACATCATCTCGGACGGCATTCATCCCGCCACCTCCGGCTCCCAGAAACTGGCGAACCTGATGTGGCCGAAGCTTAGCCCACTGCTGTAACAAAAAAATAAAACGGACGGATAAAAACATTCCGGTTCATCGTCCGCAGTTCTCATAAAAGGGCACGGGGTTTGTTTGAAAGGACCCCGGCCCTTTTATTTTTTGGTGGTCGAGATTTGCTCGCCTGTGGTATACATTTTCAGGCCGAACAATAGGGATAGGGCAAAATCAAAAAAACCGGCTGGAAAAACCTATGAAAAAAGCAGTCCTGATCTTCTTTGGGGTGTTATTGCTCTCCGTCATCCTCTTTTTATCTTTATCCGTGCTTAGGCCGCGCCCTGATCGTTATACGACAGACGCTATGCAAACCCAAAAACAGGCGGCTTTCGTTGACCGAAATGGGCCGACTCTTGAAAAGAAACCGCTCAAAAAAAACACCACCGGCACCCCTTTCCCGAAGCAATCCCTTGAGGACCGGCTGGTCACTGAATTGCAAACCTATTACGCAGAGACCATTTCGAAAAAAAGCACCCAGGCGATGCTGCTCAAGGTAAAGGACTTTTTGATCAATCTTTATCCCGACGACGGCGCGGCTCGGTTTTATCATATTTTAAAGCGGGCGTTTCCGGAACTGGCGGATGAAATCATGGCGACCATCGAAAAAATGGAGGCCTACAACCGCTGGTATCGGGAGAACCGGCAACTGCTCGCTGAAATGACGGAGCTGGAGCGAAGAGGCGCCATCTGGGAAAAGCGAAGAGAGATTTTCGGCGATGATGCCGAAGCGGTCTGGTCGGAAGAGGTCTTTGCCTATGAGGACCGAAAACAAACCATGAAGGAAACCATCCACCTGCTGGACGGCTCCTATGACACGACCATCGAGGAAAAGCTGGATATCTACATGGACACCTTGAACCAGACCTATGGAAACACGCCTGAAGCCTATGCCCTTGAAAATAAAAGCCTTCTTTCAAAAGTGTTTTTCGGAATCGAATCGGTTCAGGCCGACCTCAAAGGAATGAGTCCGGATCAGCGCCAGGCCGAAATCAACCAAATCCGCCGGGAAATGGGATTTACCGAGGCGCAGGTGGAAGACCATGAAAAAATCGATGCCTACCGCAACCGCCGATGGGAAACCGGTTTAAATTACATGCAGGAGCGGGATGCTCTGGTGGCGGAATCGGAGGGGCCGGAGCTCGAGGAGAAGCTGAAAGCCCTTCGGGAAAAATACTTCAAACATGAGGCGAAAACCATTGAACTGGAGGAAAAAGACGGCTTTTTCCGGTACAAAAGACCGCGGGTTTACGGAAGAAATTAATCCAAAACCCTGGCCGGATACCAAAAAAGGTCGTTAACAAATGAAATCAAAGCCCCTGTTTCTGATTTTTATCCTTGCATTTATCCTGCTCGTTCGAGCGGAAGATCATTCTGTCTCAGCCGACACCATCGCCTCCCCGAAGCTGTTTCTACTGGAAACATATTATGAGTTTGACGCGGTTCATGAAGGGGATGGCCTGCGCCATGGTTTTTCAGTGCAAAACAAAGGGAGCACTGTCTTGAAAATCATAAACGTGCAGACCGATTGAGGGTGCACGGCGGTTTCCTTTCCGGAACAGCTCCCTCCCGGCGGTGAGGGCGAAATCATCATTGAGATCGACACGACCGGTTACGGCGGAAAGCCCATTCACAAGGCCGCCCTGGTGATGACCAACGATCCGGCCATGCCCGAAGTCCGGCTGGAGGTATTCGGTCATGTAAAGCCCAAGGTCTACCTCTCCTCCGACGTGGTGCGGCTTACCGGCCGGGCGGACCAGGCCATTTTTCAGACCGTGAGTATCACCCCGACCCCTGAAAACCCCTTTAAAATACTGGAAATTACTATAGGAAAGGGGGATTTTATCCGCTATGACATAAAGGAAATCAAACAGGCCGACAACACCGCCTATGCGCTGACCATTTTCAACACCAAACAGGAAAAGGGCTGGTATGTGGACCACCTTCTCATCAAAACCGACAGCCCCCTATCGCCCGAGCTGAAAATCCGCGTGCTGGGCCTGGTTCGTGACGATTAGTCCCCATTCTTCTTGCCGACAAACTCTCCGCCTTCAAACCGTCCTTCCATCTTCTTGCCTTCGGGTGATGTCAACGTGCCCTGGCCGTGCAATTTGTTGTCCTTAAACTGCCCGATGTACTTGACACCGTCCGAGCGCACCAGAATCCCTTCCCCATTCAATGAATTATTTTTGAATTGGCCCACATACTTCGAACCGTCGTTTTCAATCAGGGTTCCTTTCCCGTGGATTTGGCCATTCTTGAACTGCCCCTCATACCTGTTGCCGTTTTCAAACTGAAAAACACCGAATCCATTCTCACAATCTCCGCTGATACATTCACTGAAGGCGAAGACCGGATAAAAAACAATGATCAGAACCAAAACCATCCATTTTACTTTCATTTTTCAACCTCCTTGCAAAAGATAGACATCATCCCTGAGCAATGGGCATGATCACGATACTGACCCTTCTGTTAACGGCATTGTCTGAAGAGATGGGCTGGGACTCACCGAAACCGACGGTCTGGATCCTTCTCGAATCAACACCCCCTTGGAGCAGGGCATTTTTGACGGCTTCCGCCCTGCGTTCCGAAAGGACTATGTTATAGCTCTCAGGACCGGTGGCGTCGGTATGACCCTCCACTCGAATGGTGGTTTGGGGGTATTGATTCAACACATTGGAAACCCTTCCGATCTCAGAATACGCCCCTGATTTAAGGGTGGAAGAATCAAAATCAAAGAAAACATCGCTCTTGAAGGTGGCGATCAGCACATCCTGGGTCTGCCGAATACTGACCGCATCCGAGGCGGCCATGGCATCTCTCAATGCCTGTTCCTGCTGATCCATATAAGACCCGATTTGATACCCGGCCAGGCCCCCCAATACCGCGCCGATACCGGCGCCGAGCAGGGTGGATTCCGTGTCATGGCCGATAACCTGTCCCAAAATGGCACCGCCGGCCGTTCCGATCAAAACCCCGGTCTTTGCTTTACTTTCCTTGTGGGTTGCCCCGGCACAACCCAAAACATAAATCGAGAGTGCCAGACTGGATATGATGATGATCATTTTTCTCTTCATCCTTAAACCTCCTGTAATTTTATTTGTCATTATTATATTGCGGCCCAATGGCGCTGTGCGCTCCCCATCCCCTCTGTCCATATCCGCAACCTTTTTCCTGTCCGATAATCTGTGTTTATCAGCAGACGTCTGCTCAGTAATTTCGCATGACTCCAACCAAAATGCAAGACTGAAACCGCCGGGCGATTAGGGGTATGTT
>CAZFWD010000240.1:0-3888 GCA_964522535.1 uncultured Desulfonema sp. | reverse complement strand
TCATCCATGGTGGTGGCGCCGATGCAGTGCAGCTCCCCCCAGGCCAGCATGGGTTTGAGCATGTTTCCGGCGTCCATGGCGCCTTCGGCCTTGCCGGCCCCCACGATGGTGTGCAGCTCGTCGATAAACAACAGGATCCGGCCTTCGGACTGCTTGATCTCCTGAAGCACCGCCTTTAGGCGTTCTTCAAACTCGCCCCGGTATTTTGCGCCGGCCACCAGGGATCCCATGTCTAAGGCGAAGATGGTTTTGTTTTTCAGCCCCTCCGGAACATCCTGGCGCACGATGCGATGGGCCAGGCCTTCCACGATGGCGGTCTTGCCCACACCGGGATCGCCGATCAGCACCGGGTTGTTTTTGGTCTTGCGGGAAAGGATGCGAATCACCCGCCGGATCTCACCGTCACGGCCCACCACCGGATCCAGCTTTCCGGATCTGGCCTCCTCCACCAGGTCGCGGCCGTATTTCTGCAGGGCTTCATAGGTGCCTTCCGGATCCGCGCTGGTGACCCGCTGATGGCCGCGAATCGCGGTCAGGGTTTTGAGCAGAAGCTCCCGGGTGATCTTAAATTCCTGCAAAATGGCGCCCGCAGGGGTGCTTCTGCCTTCATCGACAAAGGCCAGCAGCAGGTGTTCCACCGAGACGTATTCATCCTTGAGGTTTTTTGCCTCATTCTGAGCCTGCACCAGCAGCCGGTTCATGCGCTGGGTGATATACACCTTGCCGGGCTCTATTCCGGGGCCGCTGATTCTGGGTTTTTTGTCCAGGGCCTGCTCCAGCCGCTCGCGAACCGCGGCATCCGATACCTCCATCCGTTGCACCAGATGAGGAATCAGGCCATCGGGCTGTTCCAGAAGGGCCAGCAGAAGGTGCTCGCCGTCCACCTCCTGGTGGTTATAACGGACCGCCCTGGTCTGGGCGGCCTGCAACGCCTCCTGGCATTTAACGGTTAACTGATTCATATCCATATTTTAAATCCTCCGACAAAAAGTCCGTTCATATCGGTTATGTTCTTTTTACCGAAAATAAGCACACAAACCGGTTTGTCAACATAAGGGCCGGGAATATCAGGCGATAGAATAGGAAGTGAATCGGCAAAAGGCAAAGAAGGGATTTTTACGAAGCCGTCAAAACAGGTAGTTCATCTCAAAGCGATACTCGTTATAGGAGGGGTCGGTTTTTATTTCACCGGTTCGGTCCCGGGTATGATCATCGCCCCGGGCCACGGCGAACCTTCCCTTAAACGAAAGTCCGGGCAGAATGGACAGGTTTTCAATCAAATCCAAAGTGAACACATTGAAATCCGACGGGACATCCGGCTTTTTGTCATCAAAGTCCTGAATGGCGTAACGGATCATGGCGCTTAACCCCGGTACGAATCCGGCCTTGTCAAAATCATACTCGACCTGGAACATCAGGGTTTTGGTGGCGGCATACCAGTTCAACTGGGCCATGGGCCGAGTGTACCCGCCGGTGGGGAAACCCCGCCAGGGCGCTAAAATATCAGCCTCATCGGCCACCCGGGAATAGCCGACCTGAACGCTTCCCGCCCCTTTTTTCACATTGATCCTTGCGGCGTAAAGCTTTCCGTCCATGCTGTTGGGGTCATGGTATCCCCTGTTGTCTGAAGGCGTGATGACGCCTTTTATGGATGCCCCGCCGATTTCGCCGGCTTTTCGGTCAAACTGCTGCAGGTACCTGAAACCGGGAATCAGCTCAACGCCGTTGCCCAGCGCAAAACGGTAATTAAGCTCTCCCGTGGCCGTCCAGAACAGCTCCGGGACCATGGTGGTGTTGGCCATTATAGACAACCCGGGGAGGGACCGGTTGGTCGCTTCCACGATGATCAGGCGGTCCGTGATATTCTCTGCGTGCAGCTTTGACCGGGTGATCCCCCGATGCATGGCCGAATCATCGCTTTCCTTCCAGTTTGCATAGGGGTCTCTGGGGTCGTCCCCGTAGGCGAACACATGGTGAAACCGGGTGTGGTCTCTCAGCTTATGCCGGGTGAAGCAGGCGGCCTTGAGCGATGTGTCGGGAATATATTGACTGCTGATCGAGATCCCCTCAAAGGTGTTGGGGATCATCTTGGTATCATTGGACGCAGTGAGCAGGCTTTCAAAGATCTGGCGGCCGGCTCGAATGTTCGATTCGAAAAATTTAAACTCGACATAGGCCTGGGCCAGCACAGTCATGCCGTAACCGTCTCCGGTGGCGACCTTGTGGCGTGAAAAAACATCCTTTCCGGACCGGTTGTACCTGCACTCCGCGTGATCCATGTGCCAGGGGTTCTGGGAGGTATACAACCCGGCGGTCATGCCAAGCCCGTAAAGGTAGGCGGTTTTATAAATCGCGCTGCCGCCCATGCCGATGGACCAGTTGTCCCGGGTTTTTCCGGGAATCGTGTCCCGCCAGTTCCATCGAAAGTGGTTGATCCGCAGCCGACCGTAAAAAACCCCCTGGGAAAACATATCGCCGATGCGGGTGACTTCGGGCGGAAGGATGGTGTAAACCTCCGTCATGTCGGCATTGAGTGTTCTTTTAGGGGGCTCTTCTTTTGCATGCCCGGCGCCCGGCATGCCGAGCACCAGAATTATAAAGACCGCCAACCATCCCGCCCCGCAGGTTCTTCTCAAACCTGTCCTCCCTATATCACTGACAAAAAATTTTGTAAATCCTGCCACAGCAGTCCGGTGGATTCAAGGAGATTGTGGGAAGGCTTGATTTTTGTCGAAAAGGGGGGAAGGCAAAGAAATGCGCGTAAAAGACACCTACGCCTCGTCGGGCCTCTTTTTTTCGAGCTCTCTGTAAAATCCGGCCATTTTATACATGAACTGCGGCCGAGACCGGGCCAAGGCATCCCTTACCTGTTCATCGTTGAGGTCTTTGGGCATGCCGATGGCTTTCGGCGTGATCCGTCTTTTCGCCGTCGGTGAGACGGTCACCGGCAGCAAAAGACCGCAGGGGGAGTACTGCCCCTTGTCGCTGGTGGTCGACAGTATCCCTTTATTGATCAGCCCTGAAACAACCGCGTCCTCCACCGGCAGCTCAAGGGTGTTCGCCTTCTGGAGTTCAAACTCCCGCAGCACTGATTTTTCATCCGCGTCCATTTGCCTTACCGCGTTTTTGATATCCCGTCGCCGGGCGCGGGAGGTAAAGACCGGCTTGATATTGACCCACAAAAATTTAAAGACCAGCAGGCCCAGCAAAAGGCTCAGCAGGCAGATGACAGCGGCCACCAAGGTAAAATAATCCTTAACAAGCAGCCGGGTTTGTCGGGGAAGGGACTTGATCACCGCTTTTGCCTGCTCTCTAAAGCTTTTTTTGCCTGTACGAATAATGGATTCAACGCTGTTTTTGTTGATATAGTAGGACCGCTCAGTGCTCTCACAGTAGAGGGTGTCGCCTTCTTCCGTGATGGTCACGCCTTCGATCACCTGGCCGTTTTTAAGGATCACGATATCCGCGCGGGCAGACCCGGCGCACAGGGCCATGAGGCATGAAACCACAAGTATGATAAACCGGTGTTTCATTTTTTGACGGACTCGTAAAAAGCTATTTATCCCGCTTCGCGGCATTTTTGCAGAAAGTAACTTATCGGTTCTTTTAAAATATTTTAACCACAGAGCGCACAGAGAAAAAAATGAAAAATTTTTTCTGTGTCCTCTGTGCTCTCTGTGGTTAAATCCTTCACTTTTCGAATTCGGAAAACCCTAAGTTCCTTGGAAGTCACCCATTAAAAGATGACGAGTCAAGAGAAAAAACACCCCCCAGGCAAAAAAATTTAATTTTTTTTGCGCGTAACTTGCAGCTGACTCGCTTCCTCGCCACGCCCGTTATTTCTCAGGTTTTTCGTGTCAGCTATGCTGCACCAGTCACCCATCAGGA
>CAZFWD010000239.1:0-5839 GCA_964522535.1 uncultured Desulfonema sp. | reverse complement strand
TTGAAGGCAGCGATGATCATTGAAGTGGCCGCCTTTGCTGCGGTGGTGATTCAGATCGGCCTGTGGGGACACTACCTGGTTTACTTCGGGCTCAAGCAGTACGTGGGCCGAAAGGCGGCTGATCCCTCCACAAGCTCCGGGATCGCGGTGATGAGCCTGTTCGGCCGTTTTGTGCTGTGGTCGTTTGTCCTGCTTGTCATTCTGGAAAACATCGGAGTCAATGTCACGACCCTGATCGCCAGTCTGGGGGTCGGCGGCATCGCCATCGGGCTTGCCACCCAGAATATTTTAAGCGATCTGTTTGCGTCCCTGTCGATCCTTCTGGACCGGCCGTTTGAGGTCGGGCATTTCATCATTGTCGGCGATCAGATGGGGACCGTTGAAAAAATCGGGCTGAAAACCACCCGGGTACGCAGTTTAAGCGGGGAACTGCTGGTATTCGGAAACAATGACCTGCTTTCGAGCCGAATTCGGAATTACGCGCATTTCTGGGAACGCCGCGTGGTTTTTTCATTCGGCGTGATTTATCAAACCCCTTCGGAACAGCTTAAAAAAATTCCGCAAATGGTGCGCGGGATCATCGAAAGCACCGAGCAAACCCGGTTTGATCGCGCCCATTTCAAGGAGTTCGGCGCTTTTTCGCTGAATTTCGAGGTCGTCTATTATGTCCTGAGCCCGGATTACACGGTGTATATGAATATTCACGAAAAGATCAACCTGGCGATTTTTGAAGCATTTGAAAAGCAGGGCGTCGAATTTGCGTTCCCCACCCAGACCCTTCACATCGCCGGCGGGCCCGCAAAAAACCCGGCATCAACATAAATATACACCTTCCGGAGGCCCGGCTTCAATTTTGCCTGCCGCAACCGGATTGGAGGGCTATCCTTTCCTGGTCAGGCCTCGGATCAGGGCTTTCTCCTTTGTCTTACACCGTATCACAAAATTTCGAAGCCCCCCGCATTCCCCGCTTGATCATTGCTTTGACAATGGGATCCCTCCATGATAAAAATAATAATCACTATGGGTTAAACGGTTTACGCCACGGGGGGTCCATTGTTGAATCAAACACGCTCACACCTACTTAAAAACTGCTGGATCTGGATGGTCGCTGTTTTTTTGATCGGCATTCCAGTTTTTCATGGAAACAGCAGGTGTGAAACGACGGCAAAGAATTCAAACGGGGGGTATGCATTGCCTGCTCCCGATGAAAGCGGAGCGGCATTTTTTGAAAAAATTTTAAGCGACCGCCGCTCCATCAGACAATTCAAGAACCAGTTCCTTTCCAAAGAACAGGTCGCCCAAATTTTATGGGCGGCCCAGGGGATCACCTCCCCCGAGGGCTTTAGAACAGCACCATCGGCCGGCGCGCTTTTTCCGCTGGAGGTTTATCTGGTGGCCGGGGGCGTAGAAGGCATTCGGGCCGGTATTTACCGTTATCTTCCGGCGTCCCATGAGATCAAGCTGGTCAAATCCGGTGATTTTCGAAAAGACCTGTATGCTGCGGCGTTGAATCAGTCCGCCATCATCACTGCGCCCGCATCCATCCTCATCACCGGGGTCATGGCGCGGACTGCGGCCAAGTATGGAAGGCGGGGGATTCAGTATGTGTGGATGGAGGCCGGGCATGCCGGGCAAAATATTTTACTCCAGGCGGTGTCTCTCGGGCTCGGCGCTGTACCGATCGGCGCCTTTGATGACAATACGCTCCGGCAACTTCTCGGGATCGGCCAGGATGAGCTGCCGGTATACATCATCCCCATCGGATACCCGTCATCCGAATGACATCCAGTCGAACTCACCGCTTTTTACGATTCTAGCATAAAAGAAGGTCTGGTTTCGGCAGTGAATATGGAATGTTGAAATAATGTATCTTGCGCGAAAACAAATAAACGGCACAACGCACTACATCATCCGTGAAAGCGTTGAAGAAAACGGATGCTTGAAAAGCCGCGACTTATATGACCTGGGCGGCCATCCGGAACAATATATTGTCTATCCCGGCGGAAACGCGTTTTATATTCATGAAACCCTGTGTGATCAGCTTTCAAAAATCGGCGTTGAACCGGATAATGACAAGCTGGAGAAGCTGTTCTGGCCGTTTTTAAGTCATGAAACCCGCCGGGTCATCGAAGGGTTTACCCATAAAACCGGGGCCGACCTGAAAACGGTGAGAGAGCGAAGCCGTCGATGCGAAACCGCGCGGTTTCACCTGTTTGATCAGCGCCGCATGCATTACCTGCGTTTTGGTGAACTGGACCAGTCAGGGATCGCGAGGGTGCCGAAAAAGATTTTTCGGCGGCTTTTGGATAAATCCAGAGACGAAATCGAGCAGTTTTTTTTGACCACAGAGTCTGTGCTCAAACCCAATGAAAAGAAAACCTATGCCTATGTAGTTTTCGATGTGCCTGGTTATTTTCCCGGGGGGCTTTCTCGAAAATTTCCCCAGGCCTTAGACCAGAAAAAGGTGGACGAATATTTTCTCAAAGCCGTGTGCCTGCTCCACGACGACGACAGCTTCTGGGCCGGAATGAAGCGGTCCAATACGCTCAGCGAGTATCTGATTCGATACGTATGCTGGTTTTTTGACCACGATTATTCAGACAGCCCGTATCTGGATGAGCTGGTTTATGACTGGATGAACAGGCACCGTGATTTTCGTCCGCCCCGGCCATCCGCAAACATGCCCATGGACGACGCCCTGGCGGTCATGGGAATGACCAGAGCCGAATTAAGCCGCGTGACGGTCAAGACGCTTACCCACAGGTACCGAAAAATGGCGCGGAAGAGGCATCCGGATACAGGGGGCGGCCACAACCGGTTTATTAAACTGATCCAGGCCTATGAAGACCTGTTGCGACACGTCAGAGGAAGGCATAAGAAAGCCGAATATACACCGCGAAGAGGATAGGGGGGCGTATTTAAAACTAAAAAAATAAATTAAGTTAAGGTACACCCATGCATGGTATTCATTTATTGCCAAACCGCTTTAGCAGGGATGGCCGGGTTTTGTTCTTGTAATACCGCCTACCGTGCCAGTTCTGGATGGCCCATATGAAACGAAACTGCAGGGGTAAAGAGGGTATCCAAAATCGATCCGGAATTTTTTCCGTGGTCAAATGCTTCTGTGTCAGGTCGAGTGCTGCGATCACAAATCCGTCCCCATCTTTTCTGTCCATGTGAGCCAAAATTTTGCCGTCGCCGTCGACAATCTGGGTTTCTCCCAAAAAATAAGATCGATAGGGGAAACCGGGTAAAAGCGGCAGACGGCCTTCAAAATCGCCGGCATGGGCTGCATGCACGACGGGCGCCCCCAGCATCTTTGCAAAACGGGGGATGGTTGCTTTCATCATGTCCAAATTCTGATCATGCAGCCGCCTTGGAAATCCGGGCAACCGTTTTTCAGGCAATGTCCACCAGCATGAACCACCGACGACCACCTCAATCCGATGGATAAGCCGCCGGGCGGTTTGGGATCTCACAAATTCCCAGCACAGCGCCACTCCCACCCTGCATGTCGGCGTTTCCAGTACGCCATCGTCCGAACCCCCCACGTAATAGCAGTTTTCCCACATGGTAGGGATATCCTTGGCGTGTAAATAGGTGGTGCCGTCCGGCATGGATAGAACAAACGTGTTGTAACTGTCGTTGCCGTTCCATGCAATATACGATCCCCCGGCAACGCCGTCGTGAGCCTTGGCAAGCGATACCAGCATTTCCATAGCGGGTCCGTGCAGCGGAAGCGCGACACTTTCCATTCTCTTATGAAATCCAGCCGCGGATGTGAAAAATTCCGGTAGAATCACCCACTCGGCCCCTGCTCGAAAAGCATCTTCGGCTAACCCCCGGGCTTTTTTCAGATTGGCCTCCACATCCGCCAGAACGGCGCTCATTTGTACGGCTGCAATTTTCATGAGGTTATCCGCAAGATGTGTTTCAAACAGAATATCAGAATGTTATTGGTGCCCCCGGCAGGAATCGGACCTGCGGCACATGGATTAGGAATCCATTGCTCTATCCACTGAGCTACGGGGGCCGCTTGGATCATTCAACATAGAGCTGCTGGCCGGGATATATCGTGCTGTTCTTGGTCAGGTGGTTGAGGGAAAGCAGTCTGTTTAAACTCATGTTAAACCGTTTGGCGATGAGATACGGGGTGTCCCCGCCTTGAACCCTGTAAACCTCGAGGCCGTATTGGGAGCCGACCGGTATTTTCAGGACCTGGTCGATACTCAGGTTGACCGTGTTCAGGTTGTTGATCTCCTGTATTTTTTTTGTCGTCGTATCATACCGTTTTGCCAATGTCCACAGGGAATCCCCCTGTCTGACCCTGTAGGAGATGATTTTGGGTTCCCCCTGAGTGCTGGCGAATCTGCCGGACTGGGGGATTTTCAATATTTTCCCGGCGACGATATAGTTTTTGCGGTAGATGTTGTTGAGCACGGCCAGTTCATTGATCTCAATGTGATACCGGCGGGCGATGGTCGAAAGGGTTTCACCCGGCATGACCCTGTGGTAGGTAATTCCGGGACGTATGTTTGAGTATTCGGGTATATCCTTAAGGCCCGCCAGCAGCAGGGTTTCGTTGCCCGGCGGAATTTTCAAGGGGTATTCTTCAGGAGGAAGCAGCTTGTATCGAAGCTCCGGGTTCAGGTCGGTCAGGGTTGTTTCCGTTGTGTTTAAGGCTTTTGCGATATCCTTCAGATACGCCTGTCTTGAGACCGCGACCACCTCAAAGTTCATCGGCGCATCAGGGACGATACCGCTTAATCCGTATTTTTCCGGGTTGTTGACGATATGAAGGGTGGCGAGGAATTTCGGGACATAGCGGGCGGTTTCAAACGGCAGGCGCTGATACAGATCCCAGAAGTCGTCTAAGTAATTGACGTTTTGGTCCCTGATGGTTCGCAGCACCCGTCCTTCGCCGCAGTTATAGGCCGCGAGAACCGTCATCCAGTCTCCGAAGATTTCATGGAGTTCCTTGAGGTAACTGATGGCGGCCTCTGTGGACTTATAGGGGTCAAGACGGTCATCGATATAAAGGTTGCGTTTTAAGCCGAACTTGTATCCGGTGGACGAGATGAATTGCCAGAGCCCCAATGCCCTTGCATTTGAAAGCGCCCTGGCCTTAAATCCGCTTTCGATGAGCGGCAGCCACGAGAGCTCCTCCGGAAGGCCCGCTTCCTTCAGCTCCTGAAGGATATAGGGGCGATACCTTCCCGAACGCTGATACGAGCTGATAAAAAACTCCCGTCCCTTGCCGGCGGTAAACTGGTCGATCTCCTTTTGAACGTGGTCATTCATCACCATAGGGATGGCGTTGTGGTTTCCCTGGGCGGTGATATGACGGGAGGCATAGATTTCAAGGATGCGTTTGGAGATCATAAACCTCAGGTCATCCCGCTGCTGGTTCAGGTTCGGCAGGTCGTCCGCGCTCCCTTCCAGAATCAGGCCGTAGGCCTCGTCCAGGGCGTGAAGGGCGCTGTCCAGCTCTCCCTGCTGCCAGAAGTCCTGGGATGCCTGGTAAAACTCAAGGGCCTGGTCAAACCTGGACTGGACGGCTTCCGTTTCGGTATCCTTGGGTGCCGGTTTGCCGCTGTCGGTGTTTGTTCCAACGAGAGGCAGATATTCGATATCATTAGATTTTTCAATGGATATCGCATTCAGATTCAACGGGTCGGTCTCCCCGATCGGCCCGGATTCAATGTCGTGGGAGGGGTGGGGGGTAGTGCGCTGTATGGATGTGTTTGAGGTGATTTTTGAATCTTTTTGGTGTGTTTTATGAAGTTCGGCGCAGCCTGTTGACAGAAGGGCCAGCATGACGGCCAGGATCATCGGGTTG
>CAZFWD010000238.1:0-3938 GCA_964522535.1 uncultured Desulfonema sp. | reverse complement strand
TCGATAAAAAACAGCCCGCGTGTTTTTAAAATGGAAAAGACCTGGTTCATCTGATCGGAAAGGGTCGTCATTTTAGACCCCATGTGGTTGTTGACCCCCTTGTCAAAGGGCATGCCGTCCAGGTCGCGCTTGAGCTGATCGATCCGTTCATCCGGCGTCATGGAGGTCAGCAGCACCCCCGGGCCCGGATCCACATCCGGGTATTCATTCGGCTCCATGGGCAGGTGAAGCATCAACTGCCGCCCTTTTTTTGCGGCCGTTTCCTGAATTTCATCCTGATGCCGGCTGAAAGGCAAAACCGCATAGGTGAGGGGGACATCCAAATCCATAAACTTCCGGGTCAGGGGCTTGTTGTAGCCGATGTCGTCAATGATGATCGCCACCCGCGGGCGATCCATTGGAAGGACCGCCGGCTTTTTCCCGGCAGGGGCCTTCACGGGAGGCGGCATCGGTTCTTCCGGGAAAATCTCAAAGGTCGGCTTGTCAAACCGCGGCGCTTTATGGACGACCTCCGGCTTGGCCGCGGTCGGTTTGGGTCGGGGGGCTTTGGGGTGCAGCAGCACATAGGCCACGGCGACCCCCAGCAGGATGAGCCCGGCGGTGATCAACCATGCCGAAATTTTTTTGCCGGGCCTTGAGGCTGCCGTCTTTTTTTTTGCAGGTTTCCGCGTCGCCGTCTTTTTTTTGGTTGCTGATTTTTTTTTGCCGCCCGTTCGGGTTGCTTTCCGGGTGGTTTTTTTGGAGGCCATTGAGACCCTAAAATCCCGTCATTCCAAATTTATTTCTGACCCAATCCCTGAAAAATTTCGTATCCTTTTAAAATTTCATAAGCCCGGTTCACCTGGGAATCCAGAAGAAGGGACTCCGGCTTGGCGTTGCTGTGCGCGTATAAAGCGTCCCGCAACCTTAAGACCTTTTCGATATCCGAGGCATCGTCTTCCGCTGGACTCACGGATTCATTCGGTATTTCCCCGGGTTCCAGCGACTCCGCCTCCATTTCCGGAAGAAGGTGGTTGTCCAGATCCCCCTCCTTGATTAAATAGGAATCCGCGCCGTTATCGACGGTTTCATCCAGGATTTGGCGTTTGACCACCAGATCCGGTTTGATCCCTTCGGCCTGGATCGACCTTCCGCTGGGGGTGTAGTACCGGGCAACGGTATACTTCAACGCAAACCCGTCCCGCAGAGGCTTGATGCTCTGAACCGAGCCCTTGCCGAAGGTGGCCGTGCCCAGCACCAGGGCCCGGTGGTTGTCCTGCAGGGCGCCGGCCACGATCTCGGCTGCGCTGGCGCTGCCGCCGTTGATCAGCAGCACGATGGGGTAATCCGCGTCCCCGACATCCGAATGCGCCGCGTAGGCCTCATTCTGGTTTTCATGCCTCCCTTTGATGCTCACAATCGTACCGGATTTGAGAAAAATATCCGCCACATTAACCGCCTGGTCCAGAAGCCCTCCGGGGTTGTCCCTCAGGTCCAGAATCAAGCCATTAAACGAAGGGCTTTCGGCCTTCAGTTTATCTATGGCGGCCATGACCTCATCGGTGGTGTTTTCCCTGAAATTGGTGATCCACAAGTACCCGTATCCCGGCTTTAAGCTCAGGCTTCGAACGCTGTCCATCGGAATCACGTCCCGCACCAGCTTGAAATCCAGGGTCCCCTTTGTTCCTCTTCTGAAAATGGTGAGATTCACCGAGGTCCCCGGTTCCCCTCGCATCTTTTTTACCGCTTCCCAGAGCATCATATCCTTTGTATACGCATCGTCGATCTTAATGATGATATCCTGGGCCTGTATGCCCGCTTTATAGGCCGGGGTGCCCTCAATGGGGGAGATCACGGTCAGTTCCTTGTCCCGCTTTGAAATGACGATACCCAAACCGCCGAACTCCCCTTTTGTTTCGGTCTGCAGCTCTTCAAAGGCCTCCGGAGGCATGAACGAAGAGTGCGGGTCCAGGCTCTCCACCATCCCTTCGATCGCTTTATGGATCAGCTCCTTGGAATCCACGGGTTCAACGTAGTTCTGTTCAATCTCCGTGACGACATCGCCGAACATTTTAAGTCCTTCGTAGGTCTCATCCTTGGTCTTTGCGAGGTCTCCGTAGACCACGGTGGCGGAGGCCACGATAAAAGCGGTCATCATCACCAGCAAACAGCTTTTAATCAACTGCTTATGCTTCAGGATCATTCGAATCCTCCTTTTTACATGCTGTCATCCAACCAGTCGGCCGGGTTTACCGGGCTGCCCTGATGGCGTATTTCAAAGTAAAGCGAGGGCCCGCCCATGGCGCCGGAATCCCCCACCGTGGCGATCACCTCGCCGGTTTCCACAGTTTCGCCCTTGGCTTTAAAAAGGTCCTCGGCATGCGCGTACACGGTGTGATACTGATCCCCGTGGGCGAGAATAATCACGTTGCCGTAGCCTTTCAACCAGTCGGCGTATATGGTGTTGCCCCCAAACACCGATCGAATGGGGGTGCCCCTTTCCGCTTGAATTTCAATCCCGTTTCGAAAATCGGTGGTTTTGGAATATGAATCCGTGTAGGCACCGTATGCGGAAGTGATGTTACCCCTTACCGGCATTTTTAGCAACCCCTTAAATTCGAAAAACGCATCCGTTGTTTTGTGCGCGGTGTCCGGCCCCTTCCCCAGGGTAGCAAGGGTATGATCCAGTTCCGCAGCCGCCCTTTTCAGGTATTTTATCGTGGCCAGCCGGTTTGATTTCTTTGTTTTAATGTCCGCGAGTATTTTTTCCCGTTTTGCCTTTTCAGCAGACAGGCGGGCCACGGCGGCCTGATATTTTTCGTCCAGGGCGACCTTTTCGGCCTTTTTCGCGTTGAGCTGTTCCAGCAAGGCCGTCAACCGTTGCGTTTGTCCCACCATTTCCTCGATAACCTCATAGTCGTAGGCGAGTATCCGCTCCAGGGCCGCCTTCCGTCTCAGCAGGTCGTTTAATGAGGTGGCCGAGGCGAACAGGTTCATCCCCCCCAGCATGTTCAGCTTATACAGAGAGACCATCCGGTTCACCGCGTAGGTTTTGCGTTTATCCATGGCGTTTCGCATTTGCTCCGCCGAGGCCTGAATCCGGGAAATTTCCGCATTCGTTACGGCCAGCTCCGCTTGAAGGTCCTTTGCCTGACGCCGGGCCTCGCTTAAGGCCGAATCGGTCTCCAGCAGCATTCGAATGATCTTTTTTTCCTGCCGGGTGTAGGAAACGATTTCCGACTCGTGCGCCCTGATCTTTTGCTCAATCTCTCTGATTTTGGTTTTCGCGACATCCAGATCGGTCCGTTCGCCGCGGCTGACGGTGTGAATCGTATAAAGCTTCAGGTACTGCGGGCTGTCGGAGACATACCCCACATCCCCGTCGTGAATCACCTGAAACCATCCCTTCAGGTGTTTGAGGATGCGAACCTGATCGTCTTTTCCCAAAACCTTGAGCACCGGGCAGCCGGCCCCCGGTTCCGTCCGCATGTTCAGACGGTCGACGTTCACGACCCCGACCTCCCGGGTCTGCAGGCAGTCCGCCGGGACCGGGTCGAAAAGCCAGACAAGGCAGATTAAAAGGCGTATTATCGTTTTAAAAACCGTCTGATTGAAAAAACACACCCCACCCATCCGATGACCATGCTGCATAAAAGAATGCAAAGTGAAAACCCAAGCGGGATAAGACGGATCTCAAAAAACGAAAACAGCGCCTCGGATTTAAAATTCGGCATCGTGAATATAAACGCGAGGTAGAGCAGGGCAAGCCCGAAAATCCCGCCGAAAAACCCCTGAATCAGCGCCTCCAGATACAGGGGATACTTGATAAACCGTTCATCCGCGCCGACAATCCGCATGATTTCAATCTCTTCCCCGCGGGCATACATGATCAGGCGGATCGTGTTTGCCACGATCAAAAGGGTGGCGGTAAAAAAGATGACCACCAGCACCAGGCCGGT
>CAZFWD010000237.1:0-5920 GCA_964522535.1 uncultured Desulfonema sp. | reverse complement strand
TAAAATTATTTATCTTTTTTTATATTCGAAGCATCAGGACAGAAAATAGGTGTGGGTGGGGCAGAGCACATGGGGTCGGCAAGCGGTGCTTCGCGTGGTGGTGCATCGGGTCCGGTTGAGCTGTTTGAGCCGGTGGGAGTCGAAAAACCGAATCTGTCGCTCTGTGATGGAATGGACAATGGACCAGTGGTCCCAGACGGGGCCGCCCAGCCCGATCAGAATGGCGCGGTGATCGCCCTCGGCCAGAAACGCCATCATGGCGGACCAGAATTCATCCAGCGGGGTTTCAGGCCGGTGTTTATAGGGCATGTTCCGATGCCGGATCCGTTTTCCCACCACATCCCTTAATATGGCGCCGATGGCCTTGAGACCGATGCCTTCAATCAGCACTCGGCTTAGGTCCTGGGTTTTTTCCAGATAGGCGATGATGTCCAGAAACAGGTCCTTGTCCTCGGTACCATTGGTTCCTGCGACGATTTTGGTGGCGTTGACAATGCTGTATATGGCGCAAAGCCCATCCAGGGCGCCTTGTAAATAGGGCTTCATTATATTTTAACCAATTATATCTATTATATTATTTTTTAAAAGGGGCTTTAGGTCTGATCCAATCATAGTGCGCGAAAAAATCGGTGTCAAGCCTTTGCAGGGCAGGTGTCAGCCTCAAAGCCTCACGAAGCGAATAGTTTTGACTTTTTAGGGTTTCATCAATTTTTCATTGGGCCGCTTCCATGATAGCCGGAAAATGAATCACATCATGTCCTTCTGGGTTTCTATGATCACCGTGTCGAGCTTTTTCTGAAGGTTCGGCGGAAGCCCTTCGATCTTGACGTTCAGAAACCCGCGCACAATGGTGGACACCGCCTCCTCTTCACTGAGCCCTCGGGCCTGAAGGTATTCGATCTCCCGTTGATCGATCTTTCCGACCGCGGCTTCATGGGACATCTCCACCCCCGGCACATATCCGGACAGCTCAGGAATGGCGCGCATCAGGCCGTTGTTGAGGATCAGTCCCTTGCACTCCAGGTGGGCCTTGATGCCCTGGACCTTGCCCACCAGGTCCCCCCTGGCGATGATGGACCCGCCGGTGGTAATGCCCCTGGAGATGATTTCCGCGCGGGTGCCCGGTGCCTCCAGCACCACCCGGGAGCCCACGTCCAGGGTGCTGCCCTTTCCGGCCACCAGCACGCTGTTGGAGCGGGCCACGGCGTTTTCGCCTGTTAAAAAGGTCGTGGGGAACATCTGAAGGGAGCCCACATGCCGCAGGGAAATGAAGTTGGTGACGAACACCCCGCCGGCTTCCACTCGAGTGACGGTCCGAGGACGGACATTGACCTTTTCACCCCAGTCGTGAATCATGGTAAAGGTCAGGCGGGCGTTTTTTTTCACGTAAAATTCCGAAATGCCCACATGAAGCCCGGACACCAGGTGCGGGGCCGTGGCGCATCCAGTGATGATATGAAGATCGGCATCCGCTTCGGCGATGACGACATTATGCACATTCTGGGAAAATTTTTCCGTGGCGATGTACAGGCAGGCCTGAACCGGCTGAGGGCATTTCACACCGGCCCGCGCCCGAACAAAATACCCTTCATGGGGCCTTTTTTGGGCCTGGGCCGTGAATGGATCCGCATTCGGCGGCAGGTTTTGCCAGAGGTATTTCCCCAGCCATTCATGTGCGGCCAGGGCTTGGGAGATGCTCAGGATTTCCACGCCGTCCTGCCGGGTCTTGCAGTGGACCACGGATTGGTCCATCTGGATGAAGGTTCCGGCCCGTCCCTCCTCCTTGATATCGACCCCGACATTGAGCATCTTTTCCGCATCCGTGTCGGCAATCGCAACGAGTTTGTCGATATAGGCGTGATCCTCGGCCTCGGTTTCATATGCCTCAGGATGGATGTCTATGGGGTTATCCCGTGGTTCGTGCACTTAAAACACTCCTTGTAGCCGTATTCCCGAATCCAGTCCAAAATGTCTTTTGGTTTTCTTGAACAGCACAGCATGCCGTCGTAGAGCACCTGCCCCTTATCCGCGCTGATATAATCGAGGATATGACCGGTATGGGTGATCACCAGGGCGGATTTGGACCGGTCCGGCCCTTCGGGCTTGAGGCTTTCGCCTTTCGCATGTCCGTTTCCTCGTTCCAGAAGCGCGTTGATGGTATCTCCGATCAAAACGATGCTTTCCAGATCCACGCCCGACTCCGGCTCATCCAGGAGCACCAGGTCGGGTTGCTGGGCCATCAACTGCAACAGTTCGGAGCGTTTGATCTCGCCGCCTGAAAGGTTGTGGTTTACGTTTCTGTCCAGGAACCCGGAGAAGTTGACCTTTTGGGCCAGGGCCTCCACATCAAGGTTCGGATTTTTTGAGCAGATCGCGATCATATTCCGGGTTTTCAGGCCTAAAATGGTTGGCGGACGCTGAAACGACACTCCGATGCCGAGCCGGGCCCTTTCATGAATCGGCATGAAGGTGATGTCTTCTCCTTTGAAGGTGATCTTTCCGTGGGTCACCCTGTATCCGGAAAACCCCATGATCGTCATCATGAGGCTGGTCTTTCCGGAGCCGTTGGGACCGAAAAGGATATGGGTTTCGCCTTCAGGGATCTCCATGCTGATGTTTTCGAGTATGGGTGTTCCCCCGACCTCGACCTTTAATTCTTCTAATACCAGCATACGCAACACCTCAGGTTCGCTAAATAAATTGACAATAGTCAAGAACCTGCTAAAAATATATCATTATGTGTGTTGTTAAGCAACCCCGTCGATTGCATCGGTTTAACCGAAAACGAGCGTTTCGAGGAGGGTCTCCCCATGCCTGCGAATTCCGATGATATGATGAATGTCTCCACTCAAAATTTTAAGCGAATAAACCGGGTCAACCCATGGCTCTGGGATATTTTTTCCAGTGGACTCCCCGCGGATTATGATCTTGAGACGCTTCGCAAGGTATTTTTGTTAAACCTCATGATGATGCTGGGCGGCTTTTTTCTGATCACCCTGGGTGTCGTGGAATTTATTCTGCGGGATTATTTATTGGGCATTGTCGATTTATCCTTTTTTTTGCTCTTGCCCTGCTTCTTTTTTTACTTAAGAAAAACCAAAAATTATAAAACGGTCGGTTTGATCGGCACGGCAATAGTAGGGTTTTTTTATACATTTTTTATAGCCTACGGGGGCAAAGGCAACACGGCCTATCTCTGGTCTTTCACCTACCCCCTCATCTCTGTTTTTCTGCTGGGCGCACGCAGGGGCGTTATTTTTTCGCTGTTGCTGCTGATCGGGGCATGTGGGATTTTTGCCCTCGGATCTACGGTCGACTTTTTAGTTTCATACAGCGTGCATGTCAAGATTCGATTTATACCGGCATACGTCACCATACTCTCACTGGCGTTTGCGATGGAAAAAACCCGTGAAATATTCCGGGCCCGCCTTGAAGCCGCCAAATCCGAGGTGGAAAAAACCGTCAGGCAGTTGGAAGCAGCCAACCAGACGATCCAGGAGAGCGCGGAAAAATACCGAACGTTTTTCAAAACATCAAGGGATTGCGTCTATATCAGCTCGCTGGACGGTCGGGTGCTGGATGTCAACGATGCGGCAATGGCGTTTTTCGGCTATGACAACAAGGAAGAACTCTATAAGCTGAGGATCGTAGAGATCTATGAAAAACCGGAAGATCGCGAGAAATATATTAAGCTGCTTCGGGAAAAGAGTTTTGTTCAGGAATACCCCTTAACCCTTCGTAAAAAAGACGGCAGCATCATTGATGTCTTGGTGACCACCGTGTCCAAAAAGGATGAAAAGGGGAATATTGTCGCTTTTCAGGGGACGATTCGGGATATCACCGAGCAGAAACAGGCCAATGAAAAGCTTCGGGAAAGCGAAAAAAAATACCGGCAAATCCTTGAAAGCATTGAAGACGATTACTATGAGGTCGACCTTGCCGGCAACCTTACTTTTTTTAATGATTCCCTGTGCCGAATGCTTCGATATTCCAGGAAGGAGCTGATGGGCTTAAACAACAGACGGTTTATGGACGCGGAAAATGCCAGGAAGGTCTATCGCGCCTTCAATCAGGTCTATAAAACAGGCGCGCCGTATAAGGCGTTTGACTGGGAACTGATCAAAAAGGACGGTTCTAAATGCTACATAGAGACCTCCGTATCCCTGATTCGGGATTCAAAGGGTCAGCTGAAAGGGTTTCGGGGGATTTTAAGGGATGTGACCGAACGTCGAAAGTTCGAGGCGGAAAAGCGCAGGCTTGAATTCCAGCTTCGGCAGGCGGAAAAGATGGAAGCCATCGGCGCCCTGGCCGGGGGCGTGGCCCATGACCTCAACAATGTGCTGTCCGCTATTACGGGGTATCCGGACCTGTTGTTGCTGAAGCTTCCTGAGGACAGTCCCCTGCGAAAGCCTATTTTAGCCATGCAGGCGTCCGGGTATAAGGCCGCCGCCATTGTGCAGGATCTTCTTTCTCTGGCAAGAAGGGGGGTGTCGGATGATGAGGTGTTGAGTTTAAATACGGTTGTTTCCGAATACCTAAAGAGCCCGGAGTATGAGAAGATGAAATCCCTCTATCCCGATGTTTCCGTGGAAACCCGTCTTGAAACCGGTCTTTTAAATACATTCGGCTCCCGAGTGCATTTGATGAAGGTCGCTATGAACCTGGTGTCCAACGCGGTGGAAGCCATCGCTCAAACGGGAAAAATTTCCATCACAACGGAAAATCGGTATGTTGACCGTCCCATGGGAGGGCATGAAAACATACCGGAGGGGGATTATGTCGCCCTGACGGTTGCTGATACCGGGATCGGGATTGCTTCGGAGGACATGAAACGTATCTTTGAGCCCTTTTACACGAAAAAGAAGATGGGCACCAGCGGGACCGGGCTGGGGTTGTCTGTGGTGTGGGGCACGGTCAAGGACCATAACGGCTATATTGATGTAAAAAGCACCGTAGGCCGGGGAACCACATTCACCCTTTATTTTCCGGTCACCCGAAAAAAACGGCTCCGCGAAAAAGCGGATCTGTCCATCATGGATTACATGGGAGGGGGGCAGACCGTTCTGGTGGTTGATGATGTGAAGGAACAGCGAGACCTGGCGTCCGCCATACTTGAAATTCTCGGCTATGCCGTGGTGACGGCCTCAAGCGGGGAAGAAGCGGTCGCTTATCTGCAGGCGCATGGTGTGGATTTAATGGTTTTGGATATGATCATGGCCCCCGGCATGGACGGTCTGGATACCTACCGGCAGGTTCTTCAATGCCGTCCGGGGCAGAAAGCCGTTATTACAAGTGGGTATTCTGAAACCCACCGCGTCAAGGAAGCCTTAAAACTGGGGGCCGGGAGATACGTGCGCAAACCCTACACCCTGGAAAAGATCGGACTGGCCGTCAAAGAAGAGCTGGATAAATAACTGTTTTTGACAACCTGGCCGGGGGTCGGCAAAAACAGTTTCAGTCGTTGGTCAAACCGCCTGTCAGAGGCCGGCTGCGGTTTTGGGCAGACGCGCGATAAACTCCGTGGCCAGGCTGCCGATATAGAGGTACCCCTCGGTCTCGGTGACGCTGGTGTTTAAGGGGCAGGCGGCCTTCGGATCCTGAAGATTGCAGATCACCTTTCCGGCCGAATTGATGGCGATGATGTGGCCGTAGGCAACGGCCTTGGGCCTTAAGGCCGCTGGAATGCGCTGGGCGATTTTTCTTAAAAAGGGCTTGTCGGCCATAGCATCGAGCAGGGGGTTTCGAGGCGAGACCAGGGCCACCCAGAACCGTCCGTCGTGTCCGGTGGAAACATTGTCCGGAAAGCCGGGCAAGGCCTCAACAAGGGGTTCAAGGGTTCCGGTTCTGGGACCGGCGATCCAGTATCGCAGCACCCGGTAGTTTCCGGTCTCATTGACCAGAACATAGGATTGGTCCGGGC
>CAZFWD010000236.1:0-3036 GCA_964522535.1 uncultured Desulfonema sp. | reverse complement strand
CACGGCCGTGGGCCCCGCGGCCTGGTTTCTGGGAATGCAGGCGTATCAGTATATGAATTATTATATAAACCCGCCGCTGGTCTATTCACCCGCGGCCGTTGTCGTCAGTATCCATTTGAAAGACAAGCTGCAAAAACAGTTGGGGACAACAGCGGTTCGCACCTCCAATTTTCAGGAAATCCTCATTTCCGAATTCAAGGCCATTGAACCGGAATGGAAACGCCAGATCAGGAATTACGAAGCAAAAAGCCTGGAGGCCTTTGAGACCAAATGCGGCATGAAAGCCATGGCTCTTCCACCCGAGGACCGGGAGCTGCTGGAAAAAGCGGGCCACGCCGTTCAGCGGAAGCTGGCCGGCAAGGTTTTCCCGGAAGACCTGATCATTGATATACGCAAGGCGCTGGAAGAGTACCGGGCAAGTCATTAGCCCGAATCCGCCGTAATATTTCGCAGCCATGCTTTAATAATTTTGAGCATAACGCTGATGTTGAGCCAAAAAGCAATTTTTGAAGGCGCCTTTAAATCGCATACGGAGCGTGGAAGATGAATATCATCGACATCGCAAAAAAGTTTAAGCAGGGTGAACTGCCGCCGCTTGGAGAGATCCCTCCCTCTGTTCTTGATTTCGCCGCCGGCGCAGCCAGCCTGCGGGGACGTTTCCAGTCCCTGAGCAGCATCGAAAGAATACTGACGACGGTCCGCCACAAGGAACCGGACCGGGTTCCGGTCACCCCCCTTCTCGGAGGAGGGGCGAGACAGATATCGGGGATTTCATACCCGGACCATTCCTTAAACGCGGATAAAACCGCCCGGGTGTTTCTTGACGGATGGCGGTTTGTCGGAGGCGACCTGGTGATCCTGATGCTGGATCTGTCCCTTGAGGCGGCGGACTTCGGGCAGAAGGTGGAATACCCGGAAAACTCCACGCCTTATCCGGATTACAGCCTGCCCTTGATCAAGGACGTGGACGGCTATAAATCGGTGCCTGAAATCGATCCCCTCAAAACCCCCCGCATGAGCGAATTTGTGCGTCTGTGCCGGATCGTCGTAAAGGAGGTCGGACTGAAATCCATCGTCAGCAGTTTCGTTTTCGGGCCGCTGGGCGTCCTGGGGATGATGCGTGGGGCGGAGCGGCTTTTTAAGGATTGCGTGCTTTACCCTGACAAGGTGAAAGAGGCTCTTGAAACCATCACCGGCGTCCTGATCAAGTACGTAGAGGCGCAGTGCGACACCGGGGTTCCGGCGGTGGCGATCGACGCCCTGTTTGCATCCAAAAGCGGCCTGCCGAAAAAACTCTGGGAGGAAATCGAAGGCCCCTTTGTCCGCGAGATGTGCCGCGCGATCCGGGGAAAAGGCCGGATGGTGGGGGTGCATAACTGCGGACACGCCCCTTATTTCGACTCCCACATCCGTTTCATGGAACCAGAGGTGATCAGTTTTGCCCATCTTCCCGATGACTGCGCGAACCGCAAGGAGCTTAAACGCCGTTATGGGGATCAGGTCACTCTTCTGGGATACGTGGAAACCCCGCTTCTGGTTCACGGAACACCCACCGAGGTGATGGAGGAATGCCGGCGGCAGATCGACGATCTTGCGCCGGGCGGCGGGTTTATCCTTGCCCCCGGATGCGAATTTCCACCCAACATTCCTCTGACCAATGCCATGGCCATGGTCAAGGCCGCTGAACGATACGGTTGATTCAAAACCCTTGACGCCAACGCTCTTTGCGTACCGGCGGCGCCGCAGTTTTTAACTTCAATATCGTCTGGGAGATCATCATGAACATGACGCAGATGCTCGCGGCACTTGAACAGAGCATATTAGGCAGAAACCCCGATGAAACCGAAAACGCTCTTCAGGTGGTTAATAAAAACAACTGTTCAGCAAACGACATCCTGGCCGCTCTGAATGCGGGCATTGAAGAGGCCCGCCAGCTGCTCAAAAAGGACGTTTTCGCAATTCCGGATTTTCTCCTGGCCATAGAAGCCTATCAGGCGGGGATAAACTTTCTGGCGAACGACCCTTCTTTTTCCGAGTCCCAAAGAAAAAAACAGCAGGTGGTCATCGGGGTAGCCTACGGAGACGTTCATGACATGGGAAAAAATATTGTGGCCGCGGTTTTAAAGGCCTCCGGCTACCGGGTGCATGATCTGGGTAAAAATGTTCCCAATGAAATTTTCCTGGAAAAGCTGCAGGCCACGGGATCTGAAATCCTGGCCCTGTCCACCATGATGTCCACCCCCATCGACAATATGACGGAACTGATCCGAATGGTAAAAAGAATATTTCCGAAAACAGCCGTTCTGGTCGGTGGAGCGCCCTTTGACGATGTTCTTGCGCGACGCATCGGCGCCGACGGGTATGCGGAAAACGCCACCCTGGTGCCTGAGGAGGCCCGGCGTATTCTTGGCTTTTTAGAACAGCGCCCATGCGGCCGATTGACGTAAGCCCAGGTGGTCTTCATCCCTTGGATGATGCGAAGAGGCTGCTTTTTCGACTTTATCCTTCGCATCGCGCCCGTCCGGACAGTGATCCGAAGGGATAATGAGCGAGGCGTCAGGCCGGAGACTTGTAAAAATTAGGGGGGAGGGGGGAGAATAATGACCATCTATGATTTACGTTCCGGAGAAAGCCGGTTGGCGGCATCCTGTCTTTTTATCATTATGCTGATTATAACAACGCAACCGGCGATGTCCGCGGCGGCGGAGAACGATTGTCCGGTTTTTCAAGCCGTTCTGCGGGACAGTCTGACGGCCTTATGGACCGGCCGGGAATTCAGCCCCGAATTATCACAGCCACAACAGGCCCTGAAAACCATGCTGGCAACCGGCGCCGTCAATCAGGCGCAAATTGAGGCCATTATAGATGCGGAGATCCTTTCCCTGCTAGATCGTCACAGGACGACACGATACATTTTAAAAACAGCCCCCGGAATCGTCGACGCCCTTTTTGCACCCGCCCTGAACTGGAAGACATTTAGAACAATCATGTGGCGGGCGGCCGCATCGCCGGCTTCAAAGAGCGAACCCCTGGTGA
>CAZFWD010000235.1:0-15265 GCA_964522535.1 uncultured Desulfonema sp. | reverse complement strand
CCGCAGCAGTCAAACAGCCCCAAAGGATGGGCGATAATGGGGGACGCGAGGATTTGATCCTCAGTCACCGCTTTCTGAAGATGGGCCTTGGGGTTTAAGGCGCCGTTGGCGTGGCTTTTTGCCGAGACATGCGCCATGGCCCGTTTCAGGTCCTCATCCTTGATTTTATACTTTGCGGCATAGGCGCTGGCAAGCTGGGCAAAGGACCCCGGTGCGGTCAAATTCGGCCACCACTGCCACAGCAGGCTTCCCGCGTTGGAACCCGGCGAAGGCAATCCGCCGTACCCGGTGTCCTTCAGTTTTTCCACGCCCAGGGCCAGGCAGATATCATAGGCCCCTGAGGCGACCGCGTAACAGGCGCCCCTGAACGCCTCGGTCCCGCTGGCGCAGTAGTTTTCGGTGCGGGTGACCGGGATCATGGGAAGGTGAAGGGTGACGGACAGGGGCATGGCGGTTTTTCCCACATTGACCTCATCCATGCAGGTGCCGAACCAGGCGGCTTGAATATCCTTCTGCTCGATGCCCGCATCCGCCAGGCATTCCTCATACGCCTCAAGCATCAGTTCTTCAGCCCCCACGTCCCAGCGTTCTCCGAATTTGGTGCATCCCATTCCGATGATGGCGACCTTATCCTTTATTCCTGTAGCCATATTTTTTCCTCCTCTTTATGGATGGCAGTCTTTGGCTGATTCATTACATTTTAAACAGTTTTCCGATAAGCTGGGATTTCATGACATCCCCCTCGATTTTGAGCTTTCCGGATGTAAACGCCTTCATGGGATCCAGCTTTCCGGAAATCATATCCAGAAAATCGGCATCGGCCATGTTTAAGGTGCAGGTGGGCTTGTCCGCCTTACCGGCTTCGACTTTGCACTTGGCGTCCGCCACCGTCACCACCCAGTTGCCGCCGCCGCTTCCGGATATATTATACTGGAATGTCACATCGACGCCCGCAGCGGCGGAGGGATTGAAGGCTTCCGGCATTTTGTCAAAGACATCCTTGACGGTGATCCCGGCAGAAGGCTTGGCGTCGGCCTCGGGTTCTTTCGCCTCCTCACTTTTCGGCGTCAGCAGATCAAAAAGCGCTGAGTTGAGGTCCGCAAACTCCTTGGCGCCCTCCATGGCGTTTATTTTATCGATGTTTTCGCTGATCTGCTCGGCGGTGGGCGGGTTTTCCGCATCCCCGAGCTGAACCCCGGTATTGGTCAGCACCGCGGCCCGGTTGAAGTATCCCATGCCGGCATTGAAGATTTTTCCGGTTTCCGTACAGGTGTCGCTGCAGAGATAGAGCACCATGGGGGCGACAAACTCGGGTTTCATTTTTTCAAATATCTCCGGCGGCATGATGTCTTCGGTGAGCCGGGATCCGGCCAAAGGCGCGATGGTGTTGACCTTGATATCATACTTTCCGCCCTCCAGTTTCAAGGTGTTCATGAAACCGACCAGGGCCAGTTTTGCCGAGGAGTAGTTGGTTTGTCCGAAGTTGCCGTACAGGCCGGCCGCGGAGGTGGTCATGATGATGCGGCCGAACCCGTTTTCCCGCATGACCTTGAAGGCGGGCCGGGTCACGTTGTAGGCGCCGTTCAAATGGACGGCCTGAACCGCGGCCCAGTTTTCCGGCTCCATTTTGACAAAGCTTTTGTCCCTTAAGATACCGGCGTTGTTGATTAGAATGTCCACCCGTCCGAAGTTATCCAAAGCGGCCTTTACAATGGCTTCCCCGCCTTCCGGGGTGGCGACGTTGTCGTAGCTGGCCACGGCCTTGCCGCCCAGATCTTGGATTTCTTTTACGACCTTGTCCGCCGGGGAGCTGGAGCCTCCACTGGAGCCGTCCCTGGCACCGCCCAGATCATTGACCACCACCGAAGCCCCCCTTTTGGCGAGTTCCAGGGCATAGACCCGGCCGAGGCCGCCGCCGGCACCGGTGACAATGGCCACCCGGCCGTCAAACCGGATTTTTTTCATCTCTTCCGCGGCGCCGGGAATCGGCGCGGCTTTCCAGAAGTAGTTGACAAAACCGCGCTCCTCGTCTTCGTTGCGTTTGCGAAAGACCATCTGAACCGGAAGCCCGACCTTCAAGTCCTCCAGGGTGCAGTCCGTAAAATCCGCCATAAACCGCCCGCCGCCTTCAAACTGAATCATTCCGTATTTGTGGGGCGGCTCAACGGAAACCGCCAGCATGTCGCCGGTAAAGGTTTTAATCTTTGCCGGAATATCCGCGAATTCATATTCATCCTGGCTGTGCCGGGCCGTGCACGCGGGGTTGACGCAGACATCGGTTTTCGGAAACTGCGGCGTTCCGCACTCCCGGCATTTGCCGCCCACAAGCCCCAGCAGCATTTTCCGCCGGCGCCACAGGGTCGTCACCGCGGTCTGGGTTTCCGCTTCCGCCCGGATCCCCATTTCCGGATGAATCAGTCCCCTGAATTTAAGGAATTTGAGATAATTGTCCGTGGTTTCCTTGTGCGCCAGGGTGCGCTTGAATTTGTTGCGTTCAGGCATCTTGGTGATGTTTTGGGTGACCTCAAAAAGAAATGCGCTGCATCCCTGGCCGAAGCTGGCCATGACGATCTTATCGCCGGGTTTGGCGTCGTCTAATGCCGCGGTCATCATCAGGAGCGGATGAGCGGTTCCGGTCTCCCCGCAGACCTCATGCAGGTTGTCGACTACCTTATCCGGCGGGGCCCCGAGCTTTTTGGCGATGTTTCGGTGTTCCGCCTTGAAAAAGCAGGGGTAAACCATTTTGTCCACATCCTTGATTGTGATTTTGAGTTTTTTCAAAAGGCCGTTCACTGCTTCGGGGATGATCTTGGCATACCCTTCATCCCGCACCCAGCGCTCTTCCCAGGTGTAGTCATACTTTTTAAATGCGCTTCGGTAGTGATCCACGAAATCATAGGAAACCGAGTAGGATCCCTTGTATTCGGCGATGACATTCGTGTCGCCGATCATAAACGCGGCGGCCCCGTCACCGAACCACATCTCATAAAAGTATGCGGGTTTGGTTTCCCGTTTGTCGGCGGCCGTCACGAGTATGTTTTTTCTCTCGCCGCCCTTCACCGATTCGATCGCGGTCAAAAGCGCGTTGGTTCCCGCCTTTTGGGCGGATGTAAAATCAGAGGTTACGATATTGCTTTTCAGATTCAAAGCCGTGGATACAATCCCGGCGTTCTGCCTGTCCGCAAACGGCAGGGTGGTGGATGCGAGAAACATGCCCTCAATTTTTTGTTTGTCCATGCCTTTCAGACAGTCGCGTGATGCCGCCACCGCCATGGTGACGGCGTCCTCATCCCAGTAGCACATGGAGCGCTCCCCCTGGGCCACCATGATCACCGCCGGAGCGAACCATCCGATGCTCTGGAATATCGACATACGGTTGAGTCTCAAGCGGGGGATATAGGCACCGTAGGATGTGATTCCAATCATTTTTTTTCTCCTCTTTTTAGGGTCGTGTATCTTTTAACGGACGGTCTATAGTTTAAAGAGTTTTTCGATAAGCTGGGATTTCATGACATCCCCTTCGATTTTCAGCTTTCCGGAGGTATAGGCCTGCATGGCGGGCAGCACCCCGTTGATCATATCCAGAAAATCCTTGTCCGCCATTTTCAGGGTGCAGGTCGGCTTGTTGTGAACCCCGGACTCGATCGTGCAGGCGCCGTCCTTGATCGTGCAGTGCCAGTCCCCGCCGTCGCCGCCTGAAATATGATACTGGAACACGACATCCAACCCCTTGGCGGCCTCTGCGTTAAACGCCGCCGGCATGGCCTTGAAGACATCGGCGGCGGAGGTCAGTTTGGCGCCGGCTTCGGCTTGGGGCTTTGCCGGTGCGCTAAAGGCGTTCATGACGTCCCCCACCTGTTCGTTTAACTCAAAATACGGTTTGCCGTCCTTTAATGAAGAAACCTTGTCGAACTGGCCGACCACATCCTCTACGGAGGGCGGATTGACGCCGTCTCCGATGATCAAGCCGGGTCCGGTGATGACCGCGGCCCGGTTGAAGAATCCCATGCCGGCGTTGTAGACGTTCCCGTTGACTTTGCATTTTTCAGAGCAGAGGTAGAGCACCATGGGGGAAACGAACTCCGGTTTCATCTTTTCAAAAAGCTCGGGCGGCATCACATCCTCGGTCAGGCGGGAGGCCGCGATGGGGGCGATGGCGTTGACCTTGACGTCGTACTTGGCCCCTTCCAGCTTTAAGGTGTTCATGAACCCGATCAGACCCATCTTTGCGGCCGAATAGTTGGTCTGTCCGAAGTTGCCGTAAAGGCCTGCTGCCGATGTCGTCATGACGATCCGGCCGTAGCCGTTTTCCCGCATCACCTTGAAGGCGGGACGGGTCACGTTATAGGCGCCGACCAGGTGAACGCTCAATACCGCCTGCCAGTTTTCAGGCTCCATCTTCAGAAAGCTTTTATCCCGAAGGATTCCCGCATTATTGATCAGGATATCGACCTTTCCAAAGGCGTCCAGGGCGGTCTTGACGATGGCTTCGCCGCCCTCAACCGTGGAAACGTTGTCATAGTTGGCGATTGCCTCGCCGCCCAGGGCCTTGATCTCGTCCACTACCTTGTCCGCCGGGCCCTTGGCTCCGCCGGATCCGTCCCGGGTGCCGCCAAAGTCGTTGACCACCACTTTTGCCCCGCGCTTGGCAAGGTCTATGGCGTAAATCCTTCCGAGTCCGCCGCCGGCGCCGGTGACAATGGCCACCCGTCCGTCAAAACGAATTTCATCCTTGGGCATGTCGCCGTATTCAAACACCCCGTTGGTGATGACCTCCTCACCGGTTCTGGCATTGACGGTTTTCCAGAGGACCTTTCCCTCCTCGATCTTCCAGATCTGTGTTTTGATGGGATCGCCGGGGTAGAGCGGTTTGGAGAACCGGCATTTCAACCGCCTGACCTTTTCCGGAGCGCCGGGGGTAAAATTCTGCATCAGCGCCCGGCAGGCATATCCGTAGGTGCACAGGCCGTGCATGATCGGTTTTTCAAAACCCGCCATTTTCGCAAACTCGTGGTCCACGTGAAGGGCGAAGAGATCGCCGGACAACCGGTAGAGCAGGGGCTGGTCCGGGTCGGGATGGGCTTCCACCTCGACATCCGGCTTTTTTTTCGGAAATTCAAGGGTGTCCTTTGGGGCCGCTTCCCCGCCGAATCCGCCGTCAAGCCGCGCAAAAAGGGTCAGCGCGCTGGCGAACAGCTTTTTGCCGTTCGCATCAAAGGTGTCGCTTTCACCGATGACCAGCGCCCCTTTGCCTTTTCCCTTGTCGTACATGTGGGTGATTTTTCCCTCGGTGACCAGCTTTCCTTCGGTGGGAATCGGCCGGTGAAAAATCAGGTCCTGTTCCCCGTGCAGAATGCCGGCCAGGTTGACGTTGGCGTTGATTCCAATATGGGTCAGAAATTCAAAGATCGAGGCGATGGAAAACGTCGGAATCACCTTCAGGTTTTTTTCATAGGTAAACTCGGGTTCTGCAAAGCCGGCGCCGATCCCCAGGGCATAAAGAATCACATCCTTCCAGGTGTAGTCCTTGGAGATGGGACCGATGACTTTGCCGACCGCGTCAAGGTTTAGCGCCATGTTCATTCCTCCTTATATGGGTGAAAGGTTTGATTGAAAACGGGTTCGGCATATGGTGGCGATGAAGCTCGAAGGCTGTTCGTTCATAAGGCTGTTTTGGTTGTGGGGTTTCTAGTCAAATTATTCCAACAAATGATGGAGTAATATAAGCCGATTTTTTCCCCATGTCAAAAGTTTTTTTATATTTTCCAGCGGTCCTGTAAAAAATCCTTATTGACTTGAAAACCCTGACCCATTAAGGTGGAGTCAATCAAATGATGGAAACAATCGATTGAAAAATCCTGCAGGGTGGTTGCCGATTCAAAGGATCATGGGAAACAGGAGCCATTCAGGAGAAAGACGATGACAACCTGCGCGGAAAGACCCTGGCTAAAGCATTACGACCCCTGGGTCACGCCGGAAATTGATATCCCGGACAAGACCTATGCGGATCTTTTGGAAGAGGGGCTTTCCTTTGCCCCTGAGCGGCCGGCCGTCTATTTTTTCGGCAAAGCCCTTACCTTTTCAGAATTGGATCGGCTCTCCGCCCGGTTTGCCGAGTTTTTAACGTCCCGCGGGTATGGTCCCGGCGATGTGGTCGGCATTCACCTGGTCAATGTGCCCCAGTACCTGATCGCCCTGGCCGGGAGCCTGCGCGCCGGATGCGCCGTGTCGGGTTTATCCTTCCTGCTGACCCCAAATGAGATGGCCCATCAGCTCAACGATTCGGGCGCACGGCTTCTGGTGACCACGGATGCCAGCTTTGAGGAGAAGCTTGCCGGAATCAGCGACCGGCTTTTTGCCCTCAAGGATGTCGTGGTGACAAGCATCGGCGATTTTCTGCCCCCTGTAAAAAGGGCTTTGGGGAAACTGCTGAAAAAGATTCCTTCGGGAAAGGTTTATCCGATACCGGGGAAACAGGTTTTTCATCTAAACCAAATTCTAAAGCGGTATTCGGGCCGGTTTGAAAAGCCGACGCTCACCCCCGAGGATGTCTGCCTGATTCAATACACCGGCGGGACCACCGGCCTTCCCAAGGGAACGCTCCTGACCCATCAAAACATCGTCGCCAATGTGACCCAGGCCCGGCAATGGACACGCCTAAACCCGGAAGAACATGATATCGGCCTGTCCGCGTTTCCCTTTTTTCATCTGGCGGGGTTGATTCTGGGGATGATGGCCTTAAGTTCTTCCGCGACCCAGTGCCTGATCCCCGATCCGAGGGATACCGGACATATCTGCAAGCAGATTCAAAAATATCATCCGACCCTGCTGGCCAACGTACCGACCCTTTATCAGATGCTGCTTGCCGAGCCGGCGTTTCATCGCCTTGATTTTTCCGCCTGCCGGCTTTGCATCTCCGGGGCCGCCCCCTTTGCCGAAGACGCCATCACGGCGCTGGAGTCGGTGGTGGGGAAGGGGAAGGTGATGGAGGTCTATGGCATGACGGAAACCAGCCCACTGCTGACCATGAACCCGTTTGCCGGCAAAAAGAAGATCGGTACGGTGGGGATTCCCATCCAGAGCACCCAGGTGAAGCTGGTGGACCTTGAGACCGGCACTCAGGAGGTGTCCGTAGGGGAGGCCGGCGAAGTGATCGCCCGGGGGCCTCAGGTCATGGCCGGGTATAAGGACAAACCCGAGGAGACCGATCACGCCCTTCGGGAGTTTGGGGGCGAGAAATGGCTGTTCACCGGGGACGTGGCGGTGATGGACGCGGACGGGTATTTTACCATTGTCGACCGGACCAAGGACATGGTCAACGTGGGCGGGTATAAGGTGTTTTCCCGGGAGGTGGAGGAGGTGCTGTACCAGCACAAGCAGATCGCCTTCTGCGCCATTATCGGCAGGTCCAATCCCGAGCGCCCCGGAAGCGAACGGGTCGTCGCCGTTATTCAACCGGCGGGCGATTTTCATAAGGTGGATAAATCCGTATTTGAAAAAGAGGTTCTGGATTTCTGCCGCAAAACCCTGGCCCCCTACAAGGTCCCCCGGGTGGTTGAGTTTGTCGAGGCCATACCGCTCACCAGCGTCGGCAAGGTGGATAAAAAAGCGCTTCGCTGAAGTATTTCGTATCGCAAACGGAGGAACCATGTCAAACCCAGGAGCCTTGAGCGGAATCACCGTTCTGGATATCTCCCGGCTGCTGCCCGGGCCGTATTGCTCCATGATCCTGGCGGATCACGGCGCACGGGTCATCGCCATCGAGGACCGGCGGTACGCCGGGGAATTCGGCGCGACCTTTACGGTGTTGCGCAACAAGTCGCACATGACCTTGAACCTGAAATCCGAGGCCGGCCGCGGGATCTTTTATGGAATGGCGAAAAAAGCCGATGTCATTCTGGAAGGGTTCCGTCCCGGGGTCGCCGGCCGGCTGGGGGTGGATTACGAGGCCGTGTCCGCGGTCAACCCCAGGATCATCTACTGCTCGATCACCGGCTACGGACAGGAAGGACCCTGCCGGGAGGTGGCCGGCCATGACGTGAATTACCTGAGTGTTTCCGGGGTCCTGGACCTGATCGGCGAAAGGGACAGGCCTCCGTCGATTCCGGGGATTCAGATCGCGGATCTGACCGGCGGCATGAACGGCGTGATCGGAATCCTGCTGGCCCTTTATGCGCGGGAAAAAACCGGAAGGGGTCAGTACATCGATATCTCCATGACCGACGGCAGTCTGAGCCTGATGCCGCTGGTCATGAGCTTTCGGCAGATCACCGGTTCGCCGGTAACGCGTTCGGATTCCATTTTATCCCATCGCTACGCCTGCTACAATACCTATGAAACCGTCGATAAACGCTACCTTTCCATAGGCGCGGTGGAAAACCGGTTCTGGAAAAACCTCTGCAATTATTTCGGTGTGCCGGAGTATATCCCTTTGCAGTATGATGATTCCCGTAAACAGGAGATCATCGACTTTTACCGTGAAAAAATCAGAGAGAAACCCCTTGCCCACTGGGAATCGGCGTTTTCGTCCCTTGATATCTGCTGGGGGCCGGTGCGGACCCTGGATGAGGCGCTGGAGGCTCCCCTGTTTTGCGAAAGGGAAATGGTTTTGGAGCTTAAAGCAAAAGACGGCCAATCCTCAAAGGTGCTGGGCATTCCGGTCAAGCTGAGCAATACCCCGGGGTCGGTGCGCACGCCCCCGCCGGGCTTCGGTGAAGATACGCAAGACATCCTGCGCGAGTTGGGGTATTCGAATACACAGATTCGCCGCCTGCTTGATGAAGGGGTGATTTAGACAGATTCTCATAAAGGGGCATGATATATGGCGTCATCACTTGAAAAGGCTAAACAGAACCCGGATTCCATGAAGGCGCGGATACTGACTGCAGCGCGTAAAATATTCGGAGAATACGGTTTTCACGGCACGACCACGCGTATGATCGCCAAGGCCGTTGATATCGACATCTCCACCCTGTATTACCACTGGGGTGAAAAGGGGGACCTCTACGAGGCGGTGATTCGGGATATCAACGAGGGGCTGCGTCTGAAGCTGATCGAGGTGGAAAAAAGGATCAAGGGCCATCCCCTGGCCGAGCGCATCGAGATCGCGGTGGAAGAGATGGCGGATTACCTGTTTGAAAACCCGGAGATATCGAACCTCACCCTTTTTCGGTATTTTACCAAGACCCGGCATAAAAGCCTTCTGGATTTTCGGGTACCGGAGTTTATTTCCGACATCGCCTACTCCATGGGGCTGGCCACGGATCGAAAAAACGTGCCGGTGGATGCGAAGATGAAGGTACTATCCATCATGAACGCCATTCATAATTTTGTTTCCGGGGAGAATTTTTTCCGTCCCATGCTGAAGCTGGAGCGGGAAAAATATAAGAAAGAAGCCAAGGAAACCTTAAAATTTTTTAATCTCTCCGCTTTTACCTAAACCCGGGGCCGTCAGTCCTGAACCATCAGAAACAGCGACTCGACAAATTCTGGGTCCTCGGTGTCGATGGCGGCAATGATCTGCTTGTGCAGCCTTTTTTTATGCTCACCGAAGATCCCCCGTTTTTTTTGAAAGGTTTTTGCGAAGGCGAGGGATTCCGCCATCAGCCGGTCGGCGTCCGGGCAGGCCTTTTCAATCACGTGGGCGGCTTCAAGCTCGGCTGCGGCAACCTTTCGCCCCGTGAGTTTCATTTCATTGAACTTGTAATAGGGAACCGCCTTTTTGACAAAGGCGATCATTCCGGGAAGGAAGGGGATGCCCAGGTCCACCTCGGGAAAGCAGAAATACCCCCGGTCGGCCCGCATGAATCTGAAATCGCAGGCGCAGGCCAGGATGGCGCCGTTGCCGAAGGCGTGCCCGTTGATGGCGGCGATGACCGGTATGGGCAAAAGCAGCAGCTTTTTAAAAACCGCGTTCATGCCGTAAAGAAATCCCTTGACGTTTTGAAGGGTCTGATCCTGCAGCTGCCTGCCCAGCCACTCCACGTCCACTCCCAGAGACCAGTACTTCTCGCTGGTTGAGGTGATCACGGCGGCCGTGACCGACGGGTCCGCCACAACCGCCTCCAGGGTCGCGTTCATGGCATCGGCGAACTTCAGGTTCTGCCGGTTCTCGTTGGTATTCATTTGGATCACGGCAACGGTTTCGTTTTTTTTCCATTCAACGATGGTCATAATCCCTTCCTTTGACCGGCGGATCAACCCCTGTTTTTGATTTCCGCCAGCCGCCTTTCGATTTTTTCGCGGATGGACAACAGATCATCCTTTAGGGTCTGCAGCGATTCCATCCGCTCATCGATCTCGGCCAGTTTTTTTTCGCCGTATTCCAGGCTTTTTTGAAGCTGGTCCTCTTCCTTCATATCCACGTTGGCAAGGCCGATCATTTCCGCGATTTCGTCCAGTGAATAACCCAGCCGTTTTCCGCGCAGAATCAGCTTCAGCCGTGCCCGGTTTCTTTTGGTGTATGTTCGGTGGTTCCCCTTGGTGCGTTCGGGCATGATCAGACCCTTTTCTTCATAAAACCGTATGGACCGGGTACTGATATCCAGCTGGTCTGCGAGCGCGGAGATGGAGAATCGGGTTTTTTCTTTTTGCGGGTTGTCCGTCATGATGCGCCTCGTTTAACCTTGATGGAACTGTAAAAAGTCAAACTGTTCGCTTCGTGAGTCTTTCAAGGCGCGGGTTGCATTGAATACTAAATTGCAAGAACTCGGCTAAGGCGCCTCAAACAGCTTGCAATTTTTAACGCATTCAACACAAACCGCTTGTCTCCTCGAAAGCCTCAATCTCGCTCACAGCTGACTTTTTACAGATGGATTAACCTTGGTTTTGCGGTTGCGGGTTGTGTTTGTTATCGGTTGCCGCTTGTATGGTTTGTTTATATAATTTTTGAAAGTCCGGGTCAACTACCGGAGGATTTTTCCAAACGTCGTGTTCGGGGTGAGTATTTTCTCAATCCGGCAGAACACGATCTGATTTTCATCCCCGTCATTGCCTTCCGCCAGGACCTTTACATAGTTTTCGCTGATCCCCTTTAACAGCCCGGTCGCGCTGTCCCTTCTGTTCTCGATAATCACCTCAAGGGTCCGGCCGATCATTTTTTGATAAAAGGTTGTTTTTTTGGCCTGCCCCAGGCGAAACAGCCGGTTTCGTCGAGCTTTTATAACATCGGCCGGGACCGGATTCGAATAGCGGCTCGCCGCAGCCGGCGGGCGCGGTGAAAACGGGAAGATATGGAGGTAGGTGATGGGGAGTTTTTCGATCAAGTCGCAGGTGCGGGTAAAGGCGCTGTCTGTTTCACCGGGAAAACCGACCAGGATGTCAATGCCGATGGCGGCGTCGGGCAGGGCGGTATGGATTTTTTCGACCAGGCGCTTAAACATTCCCGGATCATAGGGCCTGCGCATCCGTTTAAGGACGCTGCTGTCGCCGCTTTGAAGCGGAATGTGAAAATGGGGGCAGATCCGCCCTGAATCGGCTGTAAAATTGATGATTTCATCCGTCAGCTCCATGGGCTCAATGGAGCTGATGCGGACCCGGTGGATCAGGTTCTCCTGATGAATGCGGATCAGAAGATCAATCAAACCCGTCGCGGGGGAAAGGTCCATGCCGTAACGGCCCAGGTGGATGCCGGTCAGGACGATTTCGTGCGCATTTTGCTCGGCATGATAGCGGACCTGCGCGATAACATCGTCGGGTTCAAGGCTCCGGCTGGGTCCGCGGGTATACGGGATGATGCAGTAGCTGCAGAACTGATCGCAGCCGTCCTGGATTTTGATAAACGGCCGGGTCCGCCGGCCGGCCAGGGGCAGCGGGGTTTTATCAAACCGGGTCCGGTCACGCATATCGTTTTTGATGACAATCGGGCTGACGGTCCCAGGTTTTTTTCCATATTCAACCATGTCAGGGATTCGGTGTTTGTCCGTGTTGCCGACGATATAGTCGATCCCCTGGATCCCTGCGATGGCATCGGCTTCGGACTGGGCGTAGCAGCCCGTGGCCACGATGATGGCCTGCCGGTTTTTCCGGATCGCTTTTCGAATGGCCTGCCTGGATTGCATGGCCGCCTTTTGGGTGACGGTGCAGGTGTTGATCACATACAGGTCCGCGTTTTTATCGCCGTCGGCGCAACCCCAGCCGGTCTTTGCCAGGCCGGCCTGCAGGGCTTCGGATTCGCACTGGTTGACCTTGCAGCCCAGGGTGATCACCGATGCGGTTAAGGGGGGTGTCTTTTTTTTATTCATCAATCCAGCCCCCGGCGATCACCTCATCTTCTTGATAGCATACGGCCACCTGCCCCGGGGTAACGGCCGCCTGAGGACGCTTGAACCGGATGCCCGCGGTGTTATCGCCGATCGGGGTAAGAACAGCAGCCGCCGCCTTTTGCCGGTACCGGATTCGAACGAAAACCTCCACCGACTGCATCGGTTTCGGACCGATCCAGTTAATTCCTGAAATCGCCAGACCGGTCTTGTAGAGCTCTTTTTTGTAGCCCACCACCAGCCGATTGTGTGCGATATCCAGCTTTAACACATAGTAGGGCTGGTCGGCCGGGCAGTGAATACCGTGCCGCTGGCCGATGGTATAGTGATGTAATCCGTTGTGTGCGCCTAAAATGTCGCCCCTGGCGTTGACGATCATACCTGATTTTTCGGCAGACCCCATGCGGGAACCGATGAATCCGGCGTAATCCTTGCCCTCGATAAAGCAGATATCCTGGCTTTCGCTTTTTTTGGCGAAAACCAGGCTGTTTTTTTCCGCCAGGGCGAGGACCTCTTTTTTGGTCATGCGGCCCAGCGGAAAACAGGCCGTGGAAAGCTGGTCCTGGGATAACAGGGCCAGGAAGTATGACTGATCCTTTGCTGAATCCGCGCCTTTTTTTAAACGGAAGATGCCGTTCGCATCCCGTTCAACCCTTGCGTAATGTCCGGTGGCCAGGCGGGTGGCGCCCAGCCGGCGCGCGGTCTGCAGAACAACCCCGAACTTGATGCATGCGTTGCAGATCGCGCAGGGGTTGGGGGTCTTTCCGGACAGGTAGGTGGATGTAAAATAGTCGACGACCTGGGCGTGAAACACCTGCCGGCAGTCGATCGTATAAAGGGGAATGCCCAGCTGGTCGGCGATGCCGGCAATCGCATGCGCTGTTTCTGTTTTTTCATAACCCGTGGAAAAATGCAGCCCGAGAATATTTTCGTTTTTCTGCTTCAACAGGAAGGCCGCGACAAGGGAGTCGATTCCTCCGCTTAAGGCAACGGCGGTTTTGGGTTTCATTCAAAAAAGGCTTCGGATTTCGGTTGGATTTTCATCGCTCGAGTAAAGCAGGCGTGGATACAAAGCTCGCAGACGCTGCATTTTTTTTTATCAAACAATACCTGCATTTCGGGCCGTTTCACCGAAAGAGCGCCGGTGGGGCAAACCGCCGTGCAGGCACCGCAGTGGATGCAGCTGTCCTCATCGCGGGTGACCTCCTGGGAGGCGTTTTTGACCAGGACCCCTTGATCCTTGAGGTACTGAACCCCGGCTTTAAAGTTTTTTTTGGAGCCGGTCAGCTCCAGCACCATTATTCCTTCCTTTCGGGGAAGTATGGTCGCTTTAAGGATATTAAAGGTCAGGTCATAGAGCTTGGTCAGGTTGCAGACAACCGGTTTTTCAACCTCCCGGGTCGGAAAATGAAGGATCAGAAGCCTTGAATACAAGTTGGACCTCCTTGTCGATATAAGAATTCGCGCCGATGCAACGTTAAGGACGAAATCGACCGGTCTTTGGATGCTTTGTCGGTTGTGTTCGTTTATAGACGGTTTTTAATAAAAATGCATAACCGATGTCAACATCAAGTTGCGCGTTGGCAGTGGGGGCAGGCAAGGCTCCGGGCGCTTTGTCGGGCGGAGGCGACGCAGGGCTTTCTCCACAGGAGGTCTTTCGGCGCTTCAGCCTTTGATTAAATCCGTTCCTCCAGGGAGGCTGAAGCGGTGGAGGGGGCGTTGGTTTTTAGAACATATAGCTTAGAGTCAGTTCGCCGATGGGAATGATTTCCTCATCATCATCCTCGTTTTTTAAACCTTCCTTTTTTTTGTCTCTATCCCAGTCCCAGTCATCATAACCGATGCCGATGCCGACGTTGAGATTTAAACGATCGATAACGTGCAACCGGTATCCGAGCAAGATCCCGACCACGATGCCGTCCTCCTCTCCGCCATGGCGATCCACCTCATAATAGGCGCCGCCGATCGCCAGGTAGGGGCTGTTGCCTTCCGCATGGAGGTAATAACCAAAACCGCCTGCGATGCCGTCATCATTTCCCAGCGCCTTGAAAAACAGGTGCGAGTAGCAGACCTCGAAGCCGCCGGCGACTTCCACCTCGTCATCGCTGGCACCGACGCCGATGATGGGGCCGATATGGAACTTTTTTTCTTTCGAGGCCGGCTGTTCTTCTTCAACCGCTTCGGCTTCAGGCAGCTTTTCGGAAGGGGCTGCGGCCAGTACCGGCAGCTCGGACACCCCAAGCAGGGATTTGAGGTTTTCAGGGGGGACCTTTTCGGCGAATTCATCCTGGTCGCCTTCAAAATCGGTGACCGCGGTCTGAATCACGCTGCCGTTTTTCACATCAACAAGGGAGGTTTCAAGGGAATACAGGTTGCCGATGTGTCCGAAAACCCCGTAAATCACGTAATCCGTCTCCAGCAGCCGGCCTTGCGCCACGGCGCACCCCAGATCGGCGCATTTTTCAATTTTTGTCTCGTTCGTTTTTTGGGAAAGTTTTTTGATCATCTCGCCCTGATCAAGCACATCATAAAGTCCGGTCAGCCCGAGGGTTTCGGCAAACCGGTTGGTCACATACCTGGAACTGATTTTTTCAGATAAGGCCTCATCCGAGCTGAACATCAGTACGGCGCAGCTTGGCTTTTCCGCACAGTCTCCGGGTTTTACCAGAATCAGCATGAAGCAAACCGTGCATAACAAATATGCGAATTGTTTCCGCTTCATTTTCACACTCCCTTGCTCTTGGTGGTGTTTTGTTGATCCGTACGTGGTTGTCATTTAGGCGATACTCGAAATGCGATAAACGCTGATGATCGGATCCGCATTTTAAGCTGAGATGCGATGACGCCCCAATGAAAAGAAAGATATTATTATTTTAAACAAATTTCAACAAAAATACATTACATTTGAGGTAATTGCAAAATGGTTTGAGCATACCGAGTTCGCAGTTCTCTTAACTGCAAATATCGCAATTTTTTGCCGTTTAGATACTCAGTTGATGCTTTTT
>CAZFWD010000234.1:0-2864 GCA_964522535.1 uncultured Desulfonema sp. | reverse complement strand
TCTCTATGATACGGTGCCCATGCTCTCGGACATGACCAAGTCGGTTCATCCCATAGACGATGAGCTTTCCCTGGCGCCCGTCAAACGGATCGAGATCATTCGCGGTCCCGGCTCGGTGCTCTGGGGACCGGACGCCTTTGCCGGCATCGTCAATATTGTTCCCCTGACCGGCAAGGATTTAAGCGGGGTGGAAACCGGGGTCTACTACGGCGGACCCGGCGAGGTGCGCGGATACCATATCAATGCCGGCTACGACGCCGGAGCCTGGGACGGGTTTTTATCGCTGATCGGGCGGGAGGACGAGGCGGACGACCGTTCCGGGAATATCCGCCGGTTCTGGGACCGGGACCTCACGGTCCCGCCGAACGATCGGTACGGGCATGTTCGGGCGGATCGGCCGCAGTTTCTGGAGCTGGTCGGAAACGTCAACTTCAGGGACTGGCTGACCCTCTCGGGCCGGTTTTCGGATTACACCCGGCCCTACTCCATATCGGACAAGGACAGGGACCGGGTCTGGCTGGAAAGCCGAAGCACCCCGGTCAGTTACCTCAAGCTGGAGGCAAAACGGGACCTGGATGCGGCTTCCGCCATGCGGTTTACCGGGTATTATTCGGCGATTCGCACCGAAAACGAGGTGATCGACCTGGAGACCACCTCCGGGGAAAGGACCTTTTACGGCGAGCTGATCTATGACCGGAAATTTCTCTCCGGAAAGGGGCTGCTCACCACGGGGGCGGCCTGGCGGAGAAAGCAGGTGGTCGACGCCCCCATCTGGGGCTCCTACCTGCCGGATTACCTGGGGGAGGATAACGAGACCTTTCTGCCGGGCATCACCGAGGCGGATTACCGGACCGAGCTGTGGTCGCTGTTCGCCCAGTATTCCCATAAAATCGGCAGGGCCGAGGTGCTGCTGGGCGTCCGCAGCGACCAGCAGAACGCCTATAGGGATTCCTTGAGCTACAACACCGGGGTGGTCTGGTCTCCGCATACGGAATGGACGGTCAAGGCGCTCTACGGGACCGCCTTTCGCACCCCGTTTGCCAACCAGCTCTTTGAGGACGGCAAGCCCAAACCGGAAGAGATCAACACCGTGAGCCTGGAGGCCGCCTGGCAGCCCTCACGCCGGGCGGAAATCCGCGTGTGCGGGTTTGTCAACCATATCTCGGAGCATGTGATCGCAGACCCCTACGCCGGGCTTTCCAAGCCCAACCACCAGGAGATTCAGGGGATCGAGGTCGAGGGGCGCATCGTCCCTGTAGACGGGCTGACCCTTTCCGCCAACCTGACGGCTATGGACAACGACGGGTCGGATGAGGCCTACCATTACAACGATTACTCCTTTGTTCGGCCGGACGGCAGCATTGAAAAGCATTACACGGACCTTTTCTACCCTTATGACATGGGATCCGACACCCTGGCCAACCTGATGGCCGAATGGGAGCCGGTGGACCGGCTTACCCTGTTCTGCCGGCTGAGCTATTTTTCCTCCCGGCTGCAGGTCTGCCCCCGCTGCGGCACCGAAAAATCGGTTTCCGGCGCCTGGCTGGTGGATACCGGCCTGACCGTCAGGGATGTTTTCATGCAGGGGCTTGATCTGAAGCTGTTCGTATGGAATCTCACCGACCGGGAATACGCGGCGCCCGGCACCTACAGCACCATTGATGCAAAGCCCTTTTCCGCAAAGGTCCTGCTTGAAATGCGCTGGTAGCGGCGGTTTTTACGTGAACGGGGACGGTACCAGGGAGAAGGTTTTTTAAATCGGCTAGATTCAGCCAGGGGTGGCTCGATCTAGCCAGCCGGAAAGCCCGAAGCCTTGTTCTCCTGCCGAAAAACAGCGCCGGACCGCGTCAAAAATCTCTTTTTATCAAATTATCACAATAATTCGGAAACTTATAAAGTTTTAGCTTAAGCCCGGCTGTATGGGATATAAAAGGGGAAGCTGGCATTGGATTTGCATGCTTTATGACCGAAGATGAATACCCTCGCCCGACATATCCATTTTATCCTTGCCTGCGCTGTGATTACAGCGGCGATGAGCCTGTTTTCAGCCGGGGGTGTTGCCCAGGCTGAAGAGGCGGTCCTCGAAGAAGCAGACGATGCGGTGGTCACTGAAGGCGCGGTTATGGACCCGGCCGAACAGGTTTTATTCGACCTGATCAACGCGGCCCGGCAGGACCCTCTGGGGACGGCGGAGGCGTTGGGGATGAAGCGCAAGAAGCTGCTCAAAAACCTCCCGGAACTTGAGGAAATTCTGACAAACGGGCTGCCGGCCCTGGTGTTTGACGACCGGCTGTATCAATCCGCCGCGAATCACACCGAAGATATGCTTGAAAACAGCTACTATGCCTACGAGTCCATAGACGGCCGAAGCGTGGCCCAGCGGCTCAGCGATGCCGGGTATACCGCTGCGGTTTCCGGGGAGTCTTTGGGCCTGCTGTTTTTCGGAAACTTCATCGAGGCGGAAAAGGCCGCGGCCCAGATCTTTGCAAACATGTTCGAAGATGAGCTGGACCCCGAGTGGTCCGGCCAGCGCAACATTTTAAACCCCAATGTGTGCGACCTGGGGGTGAGCCTGGGCGGCGGGCTTTACCGGTTTGAAGGCGACCTTTCCGGAAACGTGTATATGGCGACCTGCGATTTTGGAACCCCGGTGGAAACCGCCGCGCTTGAGCTGCTGCAGATGATCAACCAGGCTAGAGCCAATCCCAAGGCGGCGGCCCAAGCCTGCGGCATCGACGTGGAAGCGGCCATGGCCGCGGACCCTGGGCTTGACGCTCTGTTTTCCTCGAAAGGGATAGCGCCCCTGGCGTTTGACGCCCGGCTGTATGCGGCGGCGCTGGCGCACGCTTCGGATATGCTTGAAA
>CAZFWD010000233.1:0-4534 GCA_964522535.1 uncultured Desulfonema sp. | reverse complement strand
ACTGGTTTTTTGCCCTGGCTGTGGCATCCGCTGGCCCGTGGTTTAAACGATACCTACCGGGTGGTCTGCCCCTATTTTTGCGATCACCGGGAGGCTGATCCGGAAAAAGGCGGATTCGACTGGATGCTTCTGGCAAACGATTTAACGGATTTCTGCCGATGCCTGGATATTCAATCCCCTCTGATGGCTGGCCATTCCATGGGCGGCGCGGTCATGGCCATTGCGGCCGGGCACTTCGGCCTGAAGGTGGAAAAGATGGTTTTAATCGAGCCGATTTTTCTTCCCCAGGCGTTTTATTCCCTTTCGCTTCGCGTGGAGGACCATCCCCTGGCTGGAAAATCCATCAAACGCCGCAACCACTGGCCGGACAAGTCGGAGGCCAGGGCCTACCTGAGATCAAAGCCCCTGTTTAAAAATTGGGATGAGGAAATGCTGGATCTTTACATTCAATACGGAATGGTGGCCTCCAATGCCGGCGGGCTTGAGCTCGCCTGTCATCCCCAGCGAGAGGCCGCGCTGTTTATGGGAAGCATGGGCTATGATCCCTGGCCCATTCTTCCGCGGGTCCAATGTCCGGTGCTGGTGCTGGAGGGCGAACGCACGGAAAACAAGGGCGTCATTGATTTTAAAAAAGCGGCGGATACCTTTCCCAGGGGGGTATACCGTGTCATCCATGATGCCGGTCATCTGATTCCCATGGAGAAGCCGGAAGAGACCCTGGCGATCATCCGTTCTTTTTTCAAGGGGGATTAGCGAGACGATTCGGACCGGCCGGATTTTTATGAAAGGGGAAGCGATGGCGGATGTTTATTTTGTCTATATGACGATGGGCAGCAAGGCGGAAGCCATGGCCATCGGCAAGGAACTGATTTCCCACAGGCTGGCGGCCGGCGTCAACATTATCGATCAGATGAATGCGATCTACTGGTGGGACGGAGAGATTCAATATGGCACGGAGGTGGTGATGATCGCCAAAACAACCGCCCCCAACCTGCCGGAACTGGTGGAGATCGTAAAGTCCAATCACAGCTACGACTGCCCCTGCATCGCCTATTTTCCGATTTCAGGCGGGAACCCGCGGTTTCTGGACTGGATCGCCGAAGAGGTCAAGCATTAGCGGGCGAATTCTTACTTTGCGGCTTTTTTTTGTTTGGAGGCTATGTTCCATGGGGCGAAGCGTTTTTTGTTCAACCCTGCTGCTGGTCGCGGCGCTTCATTTGACGAATATTTTTGCGGTCGCTGCGCAGGAAAACGCCTCTTTCGAATCCTCCCTGACCCTGGAGCAGGCGATCTCCACCGCCCTGGTGCAGAACCCGCAGATCGCCGCGGAAAAATCCGGTTTGAGCGCCTCGGCGGAAAAGATTGTTCAGGCCCGCTCCGGCCTTTTACCGCAGGTCAATTTTTTACAATCCTACCAGCGGACCAACAACCCCATGTGGTCGTTCGGGGCCAAGCTCAAACAGGGGCGATTCGGTCAGGAGGATTTTGCCTTAGACGCGTTGAACGACCCTTCATCCATTGATAATTTCACCAGCGCCTTTTTGGTCTCATGGTCGCTTTTTGACAGCGGACAGACCTGGTATGGATTACGTCAGGCGGACCTGGCAAACAGGGCACAGGAGATGGTTCTTGAACTGGCCCGTCAGGAGGTTATTGCCCGGACCGTTGAAGCCTATTCCAGGCTGGTCCTTTCACGGGAAAATCTGACGGTCGTGGATCAGGCCCTGGAAACCGCCCGGGCGCACCTTCTCATGATCGAAGAACGATATAAAAACGGGTTAACCGTGAAAAGCGACGTGCTTCGCGCTCAAGTGCATATCGCGGAACTGGACCAGGAACGCGTCGTGGCCGCTAGCGCGGTTACCGTGGCTATGGCGGCGTTAAACACGGCCATGGGGGTTTCCACAGGACAGACGATTGCGCCGGTGGACCCGCTCGCCCGCCGTGATCTGCCTGAAAAAACCCTGGAAGAATGGGTCCTTCTATCGCTGGAAAAACGCCCTGATCTGCTCATGCTGGATTTTCAGGAACAGGTGGCTTCGGCGGAGGTCAAAAAGGCGAGAGCCGCCAATCTGCCCTCTGTAAATGTAAACGGCAGTTATGAGATCAACTCCGAGGACTTGGGGGATTCCGCGGACAACTATACCGTGGGCGCGGATCTCAGCTTAAACCTGTTTTCAGGATACCGGTTTTCTTCCAGAAGGCAGGAAGCGCTTTTCCGGCAGCAGGCCGCCAAGGATTATCAGCGTGCCATGCGGCAGCAGGCCGAGCTCGAGGTTCGGCAGGCCTATTATGACATTCTCAGCGCCGCAAAACGTATCCGCGCGGCTGAAATTTCAGTGGACCAGGCGGATGAGGCGCTGCGTATCGTTGGGGACCGGTATAAAACAGGACTGCTGCCCCTTGTTTCGCTTCTGGATGCCGAGGTCGCCCTGTATCGGGCGAAAAACAACCACAACCGAGCGCTTTATCAGCATGTCATGGCCCGCACGCAGCTGGCTCAGGCGGCGGGCATCCTGGATAAGGATTTTGTTTTATGCGCCGAAAATCATCACTAAATGATTTCGTAATCAAAAGAGGTCAGCCGTTAACCCCGTTACGCGGAAGGGGATATTCCATGAACTTGAACCCCTGTCATCGATGCTTTTATTCGGGCTTCGTCATGCTGCTCGTTGTTCTGTTTTCAGGCGGTTGTTCGGAAGATATTTTGCCCGGGAATACACCGGAAAAACAGGCGATCACCGTTAAAACGGCCATTGCCGTTGCGGCGACAGCGACGCAGCCGGTTTTTTATGAGGCCGTGGGAACCACCGCGCCGGAGATCGGCGCCACGGTTTCGGCCCAGGTCATGGGGCAGGTGGAGTCGGTCCGGTTTGAGGAAGGCCAGCAGGTGAAACAGGGGGACCCCCTTGTGATTATTGATGCAGAAAAGGTTTCAGCCGGTTTGGACCAGGCACAGGCCGGGTTAAAGGCGGCCCGCCAGACGAAGATGGCCGCGGAGGCCTCACAGCATTCCGCCTTGGCCGCTACAAACCTAGCGGAGGCGACCTATAAGCGGTATAAGGCGCTTCTGGAAACCGAGTCCGCAAGCCGCCAGGAGTTTGACCAGGTGGAGGCGGCCTGGAAGCAGGCATCGGCCGCCCTTGAGCAGAGCCGTTTTATGAATCAGGCCGCCCAGCAGCAGGTCAGACAGGCCGAAGCCGCTCTTGCGGCTGCGCAGTCCGCTTTTTACGATACCATTGTCCGCGCCCCCTATGATGCGGTGGTGACCACCAAGCTGGTGGAGCCCGGCGACCTTGCCGCTCCCGGAACACCGCTGTTTAAGCTGGAAAAGGCCGGGGCCTTTGAGGCGCGGCTCATCCTTCCGGAAGCCCATATCGGTGCCGTTTCCATCGGGGATCAGGTGCCGGTTCTGATTGAATCTTTAGGGACCGCGCCGGTGATGGGAAGGATCAAAAGCATTGATCTGGCCGCGGACCCGGCAAGCCGTTCCTTTCAGGTCAGGGTCGCGCTTCCGATAACAGAGGGGTTGCATTCCGGTATGTTCGCCCGGGTGAAGATTCCCATCGGTGAAGCCGGTATGATTCTGATTCCTCAAACCGCCGTTATTCGACACGGCGCGCTGGAGGGCCTGTTTATCGTTGATGGCCAGCATATCGTCCGGTTCCATTTGATTCGCACCGGCCGATCCATCGGCGAAAAAATCGAGGTGATATCCGGCTTAACGAACGGAGATGCCTATGTGGTCCACCCGGATCACCGGATCAGGGTGGGTGTAAAGGCGGTTCAATGACACGCAAGCTCGGCCCGGCAGGTGAAATCGCCCGGTTTTTCATCAACTCAAAGCTGACCCCGCTTGTTATTCTGACGGGTCTGATCCTTGGCGCCATCTCCATTATTGCGCTTCCCAGGGAGGAAGAGCCCCAGATCATCGTGCCCATGGTCGATATTTTTGTTTCCATGCCGGGGGCCAGCGCAAAGGAGGTGGAACAGCGGGTGACCGCCCCCATGGAGAAGCTTCTGTGGGAGATCCCCGGGGTGGAATACATCTATTCCACCTCAAGCCCGGGGTTTTCCATGGCCATTGTTCGGTTTTACGTGGGTCAGGACGAAGAGGACGCCTTTGTCCGGCTTCAGTCCAAGCTCATGGCCAACTATGACCGGATACCGTATACGGTCAGCCCGCCCCTGATCAAGCCCCGTTACATCGACGACGTTCCCATCCTTTCCTTTACGTTCTGGAGCCCCAGCGCCGATTCCTATACCCTGAGACGGATTGCGGCCGAGGCGAAAGAAATTGTGGAGCGGGAGCCCAATGTTTCCATAACCGAAATCATCGGCGGCGAGGCCCGTCAGGTGCAGGTCCGTCTGGAAGCCGTGCGCATGGTGGCCTATCATCTGGATCCGATACGGGTTTCACAGATGCTTTTCGCCGCCAACATGTCGTCCGAGGCCGGAAGCTATCCCGAAGGCGACGGCGAGGTCCTGGTCCGGGTGGGCGGTTTTCTCAAAACCATCGATGATGTTCGGCGCG
>CAZFWD010000232.1:0-4718 GCA_964522535.1 uncultured Desulfonema sp. | reverse complement strand
TTATTTTTATATCTACGCGAAAATAAATTTTTTTCCTGGTACTCTCGGTGGTCTTTCCTTTTTCTTTTTTTAATATATAACGGTCATGAATAAATGAATTTCTCGGCATTGCCGAGACAGCCTGCCTATGCCCTGCGCGGATTCAGTTATTCATTTATTCATGACCGTCCCCGCCTCGTTACTCGGAGAGCCAGAGCTGGGTCTGGGGGGATTCGGCCATGATTTTCTCCTTTGCGCCCAGGAAGGTCTTGTAGCCGCCGCTTAAATTTTTCGCTGAAAATCCCTTCTGGGAGAGAACGCGATACCCCACGTATCCCCGAAGCCCGATGGCGCAGAACATGATATACTCCTTTTCCGGGTCCAGCTCGGCCAGACGGTCTCTCAACTCGGGCAGCGGAATATGAACCGCGCCGGGGATCATGCCGGCCTGATAAAGCTCATCCTCGTTTCTTAAATCGATTAAGACCTGGGTTTCGGGGTTGCTCCCGGAAAGCGCGTTCCAGTGGATGTTTCGCACATCCCCCTTGAGCACGTTGGCCGCCACAAACCCCGCGATATTGACCGGGTCCTTGGCCGATGAATAGGGCGGGGCATAGGCCAGCTCCAGCTCCTCCAGATCATAGACGGTCATGGAGCCGTGAATGGCCGTGGCGATGATGTCGATGCGCTTGTCCACCCCCTGTCCGCCGATAATCTGCGCCCCCAGAATTTTGCCGCTGCCCGGCGAGAAAAACAGCTTGATGGCCATCATCTCGGCCCCCGGATAGTAGGAGGCGTGGGACCCGGAATGGGTGTAGCTGACCAGGTAGGGGATGTTGTTTCCGGCAAGGAACCGCTCATTGGCGCCGGTGGAGGCCACGGTCATATCAAACAGCTTCACCACGGAGGTGCCCAGGGTTCCCCGAAAGATGCTGCGCCGTCCCATGACATTGTCCGCGGCGATGCGCCCCTGCTTGTTGGCCGGCCCGGCCAGGGGCGTCATGGTGCGGAACCCGGTCACATGGTCCGTGATCTCCACGGCATCGCCCACCGCATAGATGTTTGGGTCCGAGGTCTGCATGGTGGCGCTGACCTTCACCCCGCCCTTTTGCCCGATTTCAAGGCCGGCCTCCCGGGCCAGCCGGTTTTCCGGTCGCACCCCGATGGACAGGATGGCCATATCGCAGGGAAGTGTTTTGCCGTTTTCCGTGTGCACCGTGAGCCGGCCGTTTTGCCGTGAGAATGACGTGATGCCGTCCCCAAGGATGCATTCCACGCCCTTTTCCTTGAGATGGGCGGACATAAAACTCGCCATCTCAAAATCCAGCGACGGCATGACCTGGTCGAGCTTTTCCACAATGGCGGTTTGGACCCCCCGCATGACCAGGTTTTCCGCCATTTCCAGGCCGATGAACCCGCCGCCGATCACCACCGCGGATTGCGGATGCGCTTTATCCACAAAGGCCTTGATCCGGTCGGAATCCGGAATGTTTCGCAGGTTGAAAATATTCTCAAGATCAACCCCCGCAAGGGGCGGCTTGACCGGCTCCGCGCCCGGCGCCAGAATGATCTTGTCGTAGGCCTCCCGGTAGGTCTCGCCGGTTTGAAGATTTTTTACCGCCACCTCCCGGTTTTTCCGGTCGATGGCCGTCACCTCGGTGAATATGCGGATGTCTGAGTTGTAACGCTTTTTAAAGTCCTCCACCGTGGTCACCAGCAGGTTCTGCCGGTTTTTGATCACGTTCCCGATGTAGTAGGGCAGACCGCAGTTGGCGAAGGAAATAAATTCCCCGCGCTCAAAAAGGATGATTCGAGCGTCCTCGTTCAGACGCCGGGCTCTGGCCGCGGCCGTGGCCCCTCCGGCCACCCCGCCGATAATCAGCAGCTTCATAAGTTCCCTCCTGGATTTTTTCAGTCCAAACGCTTCACGCCGCTGTCAGACCGATGCCGGCGGCCTTCTGTTAAACCAGGGGCGTGCTCTTTCCAACTGCCCGGCCAGCCGAAAAAGCAGGGCCTCGGCCCCAAAGGGAGCGACAAACTGCACCCCCAGGGGCAGGTTGTCCGGGGTCCAATACAGGGGAACGGACATGGCCGGAAGCCCGCAGAGGTTCGCCAGTTGGGTGAAGGGCGTTCGGGCCAGGCTCTTTTGGGCCATCTGGTCCACAACCCCCATCACCTTTAAAAGCCCGCCCAGCCGAAGGGTGTTGACGACCGAAATCAATATGGATTCCGCAAGGGTGGGTTTGAGTTCTCCGATCCGTGCGGGCAGATCCCCGGTGGTCGGGGTGAGATACAGATCATGGTTCTGAAAAAAAAGCCCCATTTTTCGAGCCGCCGCATCCCACCGCCGCAGGGCTTTCGTCAGATACTCAGCCGAGCAGCTTCGCCCGAGCAGACCGAGGGTCCAGGTCAGCGGCTCCACATCAGCCGGTCCGGGCTTTCTTCCCAGTACCGTCGCCAGTTCATCAATGTCCGCGGCGACCTCGCCGAAATACATCGCCAGATAACTTCCGGCCAGCGCCATTCCGTCGATGTCGGGCTTTGCTTCTTCCACCCGGTGCCCCAGGTCTTCCAGCAGCAGGGCTGTTTTTTCCACGGCGCGAACGCATTCCGGATGAACCGGAGTGCCGATCGGCGAGGCGGTGTTCCATGCCACGCGAAGCTTTCCCGGCTCCTGGGCGCATTCCTCCAGATACGGCCTTTCCGGCGGCCGGATGTCAAAGGGCGCGCCCGCATCCGGGCCATGGGTCGCGTCCAGCATGGCCGCACTGTCCCGGACCGACCGGGTGATCACATGCTCCTGGACCGCGCCCCGCCAGACCTGGCCGCAAACAGGGCCGCTGGGATTGCGGCCCCTTGAGGGTTTTAAGCCGAAAAGCCCGGTATAACAGGCAGGAATGCGAATGGAGCCGCCGCCGTCCCCGCCGGAGGCCGCCGGCACCATTGCCGAGGCCACCGCGGCCGCTGAACCGCCGCTGGACCCGCCGGGGGTGCGGTCGAGGCTCCAGGGGTTGCGGCAGGGGCCGAAAAGCTCCGGCTCCGTGATCCCCATTAGTCCGAACTCCGGGGTATTGGTCTTTCCTAGGATGACCAACCCGGCTTTTTTAAAACGGGCCACCATTTCGCTGTCCTGGTCCGGGACATAATTGGCCCTGGCCTTGCAGCCGTTGGTGGTGGGCACGCCGGCGTAATCAAAGCCCAGGTCCTTGAGCAGAAAAGGCACGCCGGCAAAAGGCGCGTCAAGCAAAGGGCGTTGCGCTGTTTGACGGCCCTGGTCGAAGATGCGGTTGACCACCGCATTGAGTCTGGGATTGATCCGCTCGACCCGGGAAACCGCCTCCTCAACCAATTCCAATGAGGCCACCTCGCCTTTTTGGACAAGCGCTGCCAGGCCCAGGGCGTCATACTGATCGTAATCCTTAAAACCGCTCATGGCATGTCCTTTCTTTTAGGGTTCTTTTAGGGTCCATCCGCACTTCGTTGTTACGGCTTTTTTTGGCTTTCACAGGGAGGACAGAAACTCCCGATAAATTTCCGCCGACTGTTTTGGATCCTCCACCATGGGCACATGGCCGATCCCTTCCAAAATGACTTTTTTCGATTCGGGAATCATTCGTTCAAAAACATCCGCGGTTTCCACAGCGAGCAGGCGGTCTTCGGTGCCCCAAAGGATCAGGGTGGGCGCCGTGATCTTTTTAAGCTCATCTTCAAACACATACCGGTGAACACTTTCAGTAATATGGATATCTGAAAAAACCTTCTCAAGCATGGCCTGGTTTTCCACCGCCTTTTCCGCCAGCACGCTTTTCACCGGCCAGGGGATAAAGGGCTTTTTCTCCATGGCCAGATCCATCAGATCGTAAAACTCATCCTTGCTGGTGGCGATCAGGGGATTTTTGCCGTCCTTGAGCTGCCGAAACAGCTCGGATTCATATTGGTAGATACCGCCCGGATCGATCAGCAGCAGGGATTGCACCTGGTCCGGGTGGGTCGCCGCGTACAGGCACGAAATCGCGCCCCCCATGGAGTTGCCCGCCAGGTGAAATGATTCGACCCCGATCCGGCCCAGGATTTCATGAAGGTAAGCCACCTGGTCGTCGATGTCGTAGCGAAGCTCAGGGTCTTTAAAGCTCTCCCCATGCCCCGGCAGGTCCACGGCCACCACGTGATACCCATCGGTCAGAAAACCGGAAAAACGCACCCAGTTTTCCTTGTTGGCCCCAAACCCGTGGATCAGGACGATATGGGGGTTTTCCGCACCGGCCTCAGACTCCAGATACGAGACGGTCTTTCCGTCCAGATCCAGGGTTTTCAAACAAAGATCGGCCTTTCCATACTCATGGTTGAGCATCATGTGGTAGATGCCGTGCTTGGTGCGGGTGCAGCCGAACACCAGAACCGTTGCCAGGACGATCAAATAAACAAGCGGTCGGGACAGCGATAGCGTTTTGTTCATACAGCCTCCTTTTTGAGATCATCGGATTGATGCCTGAAAGGGGCGGCGGGAAAGGTTTGGCCCCTTTGAAATCCTGTGTCGCGCATACCTTAATAAAAAAATTTCGCCTGAAACTCAAACAAAAAAATCGCGTCAAAGTTTGATGAACTCGTAAAAAGCGGTTTATTCCGCTTTGCGGCATTTGTGCAGAAAGTAACTTATCGGGTTTTTAAAAATTTTTTACCACAGAGCGCATAGAGAAAAAAATATTATTTCTCTGTGTCCTTTGTGCTCTCTGTGGTTA
>CAZFWD010000231.1:0-13936 GCA_964522535.1 uncultured Desulfonema sp. | reverse complement strand
CGGGCCGGTCCTCGATGGCGCATCATTGTCTCGGCGACCGCGGATTGCTTTACGATGCCGCCGCCCGGCGCCAGGTTTCCAAAAAGCACCGCCAGTCCGCCCTCCTTGTGGTAGGCCTTCTCCACCGAGCGAATGACATCCGGGTCAAGGACCTTCGCATCGGAGACATTTTCGCCGACGGTTTTACCGGTCACCGTCAGACAGTCTTTATGAATCAACCCTGCATCCAATAGCACTCGAATCAGGGCGCTGATGCCGCCGGCGGCGTTTAAATCCTCAATGTGATAGGCGCCCGCGGGGCTTAAGGAACACAGATGAGGGGTTTTTCGGCTGATTTCATTGATCAACTCAGGGTTTAAGTCCACGCCGGCCTCATGGGCCAAGGCCGTCAGATGAAGGACGGTGTTGGTGGAGCAGCCGATGGCCATGTCCACGGTTAAGGCGTTTCGAAACGCCTTTTCGGTCAGGATTTGACTCGGCGTGATCTGTTTTTCATAAAGCGCCATCACCTGGATTCCGGCCATTTTGGCCAGACGAATCCGTTCGGACATCACCGCCGGAATGGTGCCGTGCCCCGGAAGCCCCAGGCCGATGACCTCGGTAAGGCAGTTCATGGAGTTTGCGGTAAACATCCCCGCGCAGGACCCGCAGGTGGGGCAGGCGGCGTTTTCAATCGCAATGAGCGCATCCTCGGACATCCTTCCGGAACGCACCGCCCCCACCGCCTCAAAAACAGAAACCAGATCGATTTTTTTGCCGGGCTGATCCGGATGAATGCCGGCCATCATCGGCCCGCCGCTGATGAAGATCGTCGGAAGGTTCAGCCGGGCCGCGGCCATCAGCATTCCCGGAATGATCTTGTCGCAGTTGGGGACCATGACCATCGCGTCAAAGGCATGGGCGATGGCCATCACCTCGACGGAGTCCGCGATGAGCTCCCGGCTGCCTAAAGAATACTTCATTCCCACATGGTTCATGGCGATCCCGTCGCAGACCCCGATGGTGCCGAACTCGATGGGGGTGCCTCCGGCCATATAAACCCCGGCCTTGACCGCCTCGGTGATCTTGTCCAGGTTCACATGACCGGGAATAATCGTGTTCTGGGAGTTGGCGATACCGATCAGGGGACGCCGAAGCTCCTCATCCGTGTAACCGATCGCCTTGAACAGCGACCGGTGAGGGGCCCGTTCAACCCCTTTTTTCGCGCTATCACTTTTCATGGTTTCCTCCGTTTCAAAAAAAAACCGTTACCAGCTTTGGTGCTGATAACGGTTTTAAGGGGTATTGGAATTTCGGATCAAGCCATTATCAACACCGGTCCTGGCTGAGGACGTCTACGACACCCCCAATAAGGACGGGAATAAGTATCAGAGGGTTGAAAATGACTTTTAAATCCTTCATGGCTTTACCTGCCTTTATCGTCTTTTTTCTCGTACCAGTCTTCTTGCGCCTTGTCAAGACGATTTTATTGTTTTTATAAATTTAGCCGCCTTTGCGGGTAGAAAGAATAGCAGACGGTTGTACAACGTCAATCAGAAAAAATTTGTGATAGCCGGGCTTCAAACCAGAGCCCGGCCTTTTCGATAAATACCTTCTGGTGTGAGGCGTCGCTGAGCGTGTGATCGCTGTTTTCAAAGCGGATGAGCTGTTTGGGAGGGGCGACCTTTTCATGGATTTCATATGCGTTTGAGACGGGAACAATATTGTCGTTTTCACCATGGAACAGCAACAGATCGCAAATCCCGTTCAGGCGGTCGGAAACATCGAATTTCAGTTTATCTTTGTCGAGGGTCTGAAGAAGGTCTGCATTTGCCAGGTCATTCAAATACGGGGGGTTGATGGCCTCGCTGCGAATGGGTGCCGCTACGGTCACCAGCGCCCGGGTTTCGATCCGGCCGGCAACGGCCAGAATCACCGCCCCTCCGTAACTGCTGCCGAAAAGCCCGATCGGGCATTGCGGCCCGACCTGGGAGCGGATGAACGCAATGGCGCTTTCTAAATCCCGGCATCTTCCCTGAAAGCTTGTCGCGGAAGAAAATTCGCCGCTGCTTCGGCCGCACCCCCGGTGGTCGAAACGGAAATAAGCGATCCCGCAGGCGTTGCATTTTTCAGCCAGGGCGATCTGTTTGGGGGATTCCCCGGTGCTCATCAGCCCGTGGGAACCGATCACGACCGGCGGATTTTTGGCTGACGGCAGATGAAGGACGCCGTGTAAGTGATAGTCATCCGATGCGAACCCTATCTGTCTTTCCATTTGCCCAACTCCAGGCCGATATCGCGGCTTGATTTTATTACAACAGCTGCTTAGAATAATCTCGGCAATTATCGGATTTATTTTCAAATGTAAATAAAAAAAACGCGGCTTTAGATTGGGTATACGCTGATGCTTGAAAAGGGGCAGACGATCGAGCTGGAGATCACCGGCCTGGCGTTCGGTGGAAAGGGGATCGCCAAACCCAATGGACTGACGGTTTTTGTGGATCAGGCGCTTCCCGGGGACCGGGTCTGCGCCCGGATCGCCAAAAAGAAAAAGCGGTACGTGGAAGCCAAAATGGTCCGCCTGTTGTCCCCTTCGCCCCACCGGGTCGATCCGCCGTGCCCCTACAGCGGATGCTGCGGCGGCTGCCGATGCCAGTTTTTGGCCTATGACATGCAGCTTGCGTATAAGCGCCGGCATGTCGAGGAGGCCCTTGTTCATATCGGCGGTATTCGCGATGCGCTTGTGAATCCGGTTCTGCCGGCGAAGAGCATATTCGCGTATCGCAACAAAATGGAGTTTTCCTGCACCGACCGAAGATGGCTTTTGCCCGAGGAGATGGAGAGGGGGACTGCCGATGCCGGTTTTGCGCTGGGGCTGCACGCCCCCGGCACTTTTTACAAGGTGGTGGATATCGATGCCTGCCTGCTCCAGCCACCCGAAGGGAACCAAATCCTCACCGAGGTGAAACAGTATATGAAACACTCCGGCCTGCCGCCCTATGGGCTTCGTTCCCATGAAGGGTTTTGGCGGTTTCTGGTGCTGCGTCATTCCCAGGCCCGGGATCAATGGCTGGTCAATATTTTAACCGCGAGCGAGAACCTTGCGGCGGTCAAACCGCTGGCCGCCCTTTTGTCCGATCGGCATCCCGCGGTCGTTTCCGTGGTCAACAACGTCACCGCTCGAAAATCCGGGGTTGCCGTGGGAGAGTACGAGCTGCTTCTCGCCGGAGAGCGGTGTCTGAAGGAGCGGCTGGGCCGGTATGAATTCGAGGTTTCGGCCAATTCCTTTTTTCAAACCAATACCCGGGGGGCCGAGGTCCTCTACGATACGGTCAGGCGCTATGCCGAGCTTTCCGGCACCGAAACCGTTCTGGATCTTTACAGCGGCACCGGAACCATCCCCATATGGCTCTCCGATGCGGCGGCGAAAGTAACCGGCATTGAGGTCGTGGAATCCGCTGTGGCCGACGCTGAAAAAAACTGCCGGCGAAACGGAATATCCAACTGCCGTTTTATCGCCGGCGACATACGAAGGGTCTTGTCGGGTATCGCCCAAAGGCCGGATGTCCTGGTCATTGATCCGCCGAGGGCGGGAATGCATAAGGACGTGGTTCAACAGGTGCTGGCCATGGCGCCGAAGCGGATCGTTTATGTTTCCTGCAATCCCGCCTCCCTGGCCAGGGACGCGGCCCTGATGAAGGCGGACTACCGGGTGGTTGAGGTTCAGCCGGTGGACATGTTTCCGCATACCTACCATATCGAATCCGTGGCGCGAATGGAAAAAAACGAAAGGAAATAAAATGCGTATTGAGATGACGCCCATCGGGGTGTTTCGAACCCATGAACGGCATATTCCCAGGCACTGGTCTGTTTCCAATGTCAGGGGGGAAATTGCAATCGACGCCGCTTATCAGGAGGGCCTAAGGGACATCGCGGCCGGTCAGCGGATCGTGGTCCTTTTTTATTTTCACAAAAGCTCGCCGTTTGATCCGAAACTCCTGATTCAGACATCCGCTGCCCGGCACCGGGCCATGGGGGTGTTCAGCATCTGCTCGCCGCATCGGCCCAACCCCATCGGGCTTTCCGTGCTTGAGGTGTTAAGCGTCAGCGGAAACCGCATCGCCGTCAACCACGCGGATATGCTGGACGGCACTCCGATTTTAGACATCAAACCCCATATCGAACCCAAATCGGACACCCAAGGCGCATAAAAGGCGTATAAAAGACCTTGCGCTTTTACGGCAAGCTTCGATATAATCAAAGGCAAACAGCGCCGGTCGGCCGGAACTTCGGTTTTGCTGCATCTGCCGGGGTCGAGCAGGTTTTTTTCAGTAGACCCTTTGGTGGACAACCGAATATCAATCCGTCCAAAAAACCCGTTTCTGACGGCATGGCGCCTGTTGCGGCATAACCCTTTAACCTAAAGGAGGACCGCCATGAGACGACAGATCAGCAGAATCCTCTGCGCCACTGATTTTTCGGGGTTTGCAAACGATGTGGTGGCCTACGGGATCACCCTGGCAAGGGAGTTTCACGCAACGCTGTATGTATGTCATGTGGTCGATTTGCCGACGGTGTCCATGTACGGGGAGGCGGTCGTGGGCCCGATCGAGCACCAGAACCGGTTCATCGATTATGCCCGGGGGGAGATTGAGCGGCTGATCGGGGATCAGTCGGTGGCGTATCAGGCCCTTATCACCCTGGGCAACCCCACGGACGAAATCACTCGGCTGGCCGCTGAAAACAGTATCGACCTGGTCATTACCGCCACCCACGGCCGATCCGGCCTCAAGCGCCTGTTTCTCGGGTCGGTGACGGAGCGGTTGATGCGGACCTTGCCCTGCCCGCTGCTTGTGCTGCGGGGTGCGGAATCGGCGGTACCGGCGGCGCACCGGAAGTTTCCCTTTCGAAGGATTCTCGTGGGATGTGATTTTTCAGCCGATTCCAACCTGGCTTTTGACTACAGCCTCAGCATGGCCCAGGAGTTTGAGAGCGAGCTCCATCTGGTTCACGTGGTGGAACCCTCCGGTTACCGGGAGCTGTTTAAACTGCCCTCTGAGCCGGGCGACCGGTTTAAAAAGGATTTGTACGACATGATTCTTGAAAAACTCAGGTCCCTGGTTCCCGAGGAGGCCTTGAACTGGATATCCTTAAATATCAAGCTGCTCGTGGGAAAGCCCTATGAGGAAATCATTCGGTACACGGAGTTGAACGATATTGATCTGATTGCGCTGGGGATTCGCGGACATGGAATGGTGGAAGAGCTGCTGGTGGGCTCCACCACGGACCGCGTGATTCGAAGGTCTCCCTGTCCGGTGCTGTCTGTCTGCTCCAGGTAGCCGCCGGCATTCATCCCTGAAAAATTAAACGCGGACGCATTCCAGCGGCCTTTTGCCGTCGCTGGAATCGGTGGCGTTTTGACAAAAATTGGATTTATCGGTATACACATCACACCATGCCGGAGAGAAAATTCAAACAGATTATCGCCAATGAAACCAACCTGGTCCACATTCTGGACAACCTCAAGGAGGGCATTATCGCCCATGACCTGGAGCGCCGGATTTTCTTTTTTAACCGGGAGGCCGAGCGGATCACCGGATACAGCCGGGAAGAGGTTTTACACCGGGACTGCCACGAGGCCTTTGGCGCGCCGTTTTGCGGCGAGCGCTGCATGTTTTTGGGGGATCAGGTCAATCTTCCGGACTCCAAAGAGTATCCCTTAAACATCTTTACCAAGGACGGTGAAATCCGCAATGTCGAGATGTCGGTGTCGGCGTTAAAGGATGAGACCGGGAAGGTGTTCGGGGTGCTGGCCTTCATCAAGGATATCACCGAGGTCATCAACTGCCGGTTCAGGACCCGCGATCTGAACGGGTACGCCAACATTGTGGGCCACTCCGGCAAGATGCTTAAGGTCTTTGAGCAGATTCACGATCTTTCCGGTTATGATTTTCCGGTCCATATTTATGGCGAGACCGGAACCGGAAAAGAGCTGGTGGCTGAAGCGATTCATAACCAGAGCCTGCGGGCCGGCGCGCCGTTTGTTCCGATCAACTGCGGGGCCCTGCCCGAGGGGTTGATCGAGAGCGAGCTGTTCGGTCATGTCAAGGGCGCGTTCTCCGGCGCCATACGGGACAAGAAAGGCCGGTTTGAGATGGCCGACGGCGGAACCATCTTTTTGGACGAGGTGGCCGAGCTTTCCAAGGGAACCCAGGTCAATCTTCTGCGGTTTCTGCAAAAGGGCCGGTTTGAAAAGGTCGGGGGGGAACAGACGGTCTCAGTCAATGTGCGGATCATCAGCGCCACAAACACGGATTTAAATCTGGCGGTTAAAAACAAAAAATTCCGCGAAGACCTCTACTATCGGCTGAACGTGATCCCCATTCATCTTCCGCCGCTGCGCGATCGTAAAAACGACATTCCGCTTCTGGCACGCTATTTTCTGGATCAGATTCCCATCACCGGGGATCAGAAGCCGATGCACATCTCCCGGGAGGCCTTATCGTTGATGATGGATTATGACTGGCCGGGAAATGTGAGGCAGCTTCAAAACGCTCTCCAGTTCGCCATCGTGAAGTCCAGCGGCGCTTCGATCCTTCCCGAACATCTTCCCATGGAACTGGCCGGTATGCCCGGCCTGGAAAACCGGCGCGGCCCGCTTAAAAAGCTTGCACCGGATTCCGTTCAAAAGGCCCTGGAAAAAACCGGCGGCAACAAAGCCAAGGCGGCCCGGCTGCTTGGGGTGGGCCGCGCCACCCTGTACCGGTTTCTTCAGGACCATCCCGTCGCACTCCCCCTTTCCCTCGAAAAGGAATAGCCCTTGCTGTAATAAAGGGGATGACCCCTCGGGCTGTGTTTTGTGAAACATTATTGTATCATAAACCGGACTGAGACGCTTTTTTTGATAATAAAATTATATTATCAATAGGTTAAGTCGGATTTTTCGGTAGCGGTGTCGATCCCTGACCTCGGAGTGTATCATGGACCGGTGCAAATGCAAAACACAAGCCCGGGCCGAAGGCTTCATCGGTCGCATCGGCGCCTGTTGTCCGTATCTGTTTTTCGGGGGGTTGCGCCGGTTTAGATCATAAGCCGTTCTCTTTGAACCCCTCCTTTGATTAACGGTAGGTTTGGCATGTATTTTGAAACCTAATGAAAACACCGGCGGGTTCCGGTTGAATCATACCGATTCGCTGTATTGCTCGAACAACGTCCATAATGGCTGAATTCGGGGGAGAAAAAAACTTGTGAAAGCCTGTAACGAAAACATCAAAAAGACGATTAAGATCGCGGAAAAAATGATCGAGATGGCAAATACCGGGGACGCCGACCGTGAGGATACCGGCTGCGGCATCCTTTACGGCATTCTGCGGGACAGCGCCTACCGGATCAAAAAAATAGCCGAAGCTGAGAAAACGGCCCACCAGGAGAAGGGGATCTGGGAATAATCTTTGGTGATTTTATGGCTTATATGATATACGTTTTTACAGCGCACTATCCGTGCGTTGAACAGGGAGGAGGTCAATGATGAAGAGCGTTAAAGGCACCCAGACCGAAAAAAATCTTTTAACCGCGTTTGCCGGAGAATCCCAGGCGCGCAACCGGTATACCTATTTTGCGACCCAGGCCCAAAAGGAAGGCTTTGATCAGATCGCATCTATTTTTGAGGAAACCGCCGATCAGGAAAAGGAGCACGCCCGGCGGTTTTTCAGCTTTTTGCAGGGGGGCGAGGTGGAAATCGCGGCCGCGTTTCCGGCCGGCGTCGTGGGGACGACCCTTGAAAATTTAAAGGCCGCCGCCGCCGGCGAAAACTATGAGCATACGCAAATGTATCCCGGTTTTGCCGTAACCGCGCGCCAGGAGGGGTTTGAGGCCATTGCCATGGTTTTTGAGGCGATCAGCGTTTCGGAAAAACAGCACGAGAAACGTTACCGGGACCTGGCCGCCAACATTGAGGCCGGACGGGTTTTTAAACGGGAAAAACCGGTGGTGTGGCGCTGCCGGAACTGCGGATACCTGTTTGAGGGGATGGAGGCGCCGAAGATTTGCCCGGCCTGCGCTTATCCTCGGGATTATTTTGAACTGCTTGGTGAAAACTACTAGAGGATTTTTTATGCTTCATTTTTTCCTCTATTAAGAGGGACGGCGAGAGCTGTGCCGTCCCTCCATTCTTAATCAGTTGATTTTTTAAAACCGTGAAAGGGAGGCAGTCAATGGCGTACGATTTTACAATCAACGATATCTTTGAAATGGCCAAACAGATCGAGAAAAACGGCGTGGCGTTTTATCAGGCCGCGGCGAAAACCGCTCAAAAAGCCTCGGAAAAGGAATTGCTGGTAAAGCTTGCGGAAATGGAAAAACAGCACGGGAAGACCTTTGCCGATCTGCAGGCGGAGATCACCGCAAAAGAGCAGGCGGAAACCGTGTTTGACCCGAATAACGAATCCGCCCTGTATCTGAAAGCCTTAGCCGACACCCGGGTGTTTTTTGAAAAGGACCTGGACACCTCGACCATGAAGGGAATCCTCAAGGCCGCCCTGACCGCGGAAAAGGATTCCATCGTGTTTTATCTCGGCATGAAAGGTCTTGTTCCTGAAAAATACGGCCAGAACAGAATAGAACACATTATCAAAGAGGAGATGGGGCATATCCGCTTGCTCAGCAAGGAGCTGATTGCCCTCGATCAGTAACCGGATTATTGACCCAAAGGAGGTTTAAAAATGGCTGAACGACTTGAAGTTTATCGCTGCGAGCTGTGCGGAAATATTGTGGAGGTGCTTTATGGAAGCGACGGCACCCTGGTCTGCTGCGACCAGCCCATGAAGCTGATGACGGAAAACACCGTGGATGCGGCCAAGGAAAAGCATGTGCCGGTCATTGAAAAGACAGACGGCGGCGTCAAGGTCAAGGTCGGATCCGCGCCCCATCCCATGGAAGAAAAGCATTACATCCAATGGGTGGAAATCATCGCCGGCGACAAGCTGTATCGCCAGTTTTTAAACCCCGGGGATAACCCCGAGGCCGTGTTCAAAGCGCCCGAAGGAAGCATGGCGGCCCGGGAATACTGCAACATTCACGGACACTGGAAGTCCGCGTAACGGAGCATGAGGATTAACCCCCGCAGCGGTTTCACCGCTCTCCACCGAGAATAAGGAGCATTGCGCTATGGCAAAAACCCTGATTGTTTATGCCTCCCGAAAAGGCGAGACCCGGGCCATCGCCGAGCTGATCGCCGAGGGGATTCGCATGTCAGGCCATGAGGCAAAGGTCGCCGATGTGAATGAGATCAAGTCGGAAAAGGGGCTTTTGGGATACGACGCCTATGTGTTCGGGTCCGCCACCTATCACGGGGACATGATGCAGGGCATAAAGACCTTTCTGTTTATGGCGGAAAAGGCCGGCCTTGAAAACAAGGTCGGCGGCGCCTATGGCGCTTTCGGATGGAGCGGCGAAGCGCCCGAGCGGATTTACGATACCATGAAAAATATATTCCAGATGAAGATGGTCGGCGGCCCGTTGATGCTGAAATCCAGCAGGCTGGAGGGCGGCATGCGGATGGCCCAGGACTACGGCCGCGAAATCGCCGGCCTGTTAAACCCCTAAAATGCGAAAGGAGATGTGCGATGTCCACACCGCAACACTGCCCCGGGTTTGAGCAGTTTAGAAATCTTAAATCTTTTTCTTGCAAGTGCCCCAACTGCGGAACGCCCAAAGAAGTTTTTTCCGACGAATTCAACAAGACGCACAAGTGCGAGCACTGCGGCAAGGAGATCGATTTCACCCAGTGCAAACTGGAAGGCGGCGCGTAAACATCCGCGCACGCCTCGTGGCCTAACCTGACACCGCATCGGAGGGGCGCATGGACGTTGTTTTTCTCTCCCGTCTTCAGTTTGCCGCCGCCACCCTGTTTCATTTTCTGTTTGTGCCGCTGACCCTGGGGCTGTCCATCCTTGTCGCCTACATGGAGACCCGCTACGTGCGGACCGGGGACCGGATGTATCTTTCCATGACCCGGTTCTGGGGCAGGCTTTTTCTGATCAACTTCGCCGTGGGGGTGGTGACCGGCATCACCCTGGAGTTTCAGTTCGGCACCAACTGGTCGGCCTATTCCGCCTATGTGGGGGACATCTTCGGTTCTTTGCTGGCCATTGAGGCCTCTGTGGCGTTTTTTCTGGAATCCATCCTTCTGGGTGTCTGGATTTTCGGCTGGCGAAAGCTGTCTAAAAAAACCCACGCTGCGGTCATGTGGCTGGTGGCCGCGGCCGGGAACATCTCCGCCCTCTGGATCCTGACCGCCAACGGCTGGATGCAGCATCCGGTGGGGTATGCCCTGCGAAACGGCCGGGCCGAGCTTGAGGATTTTGCGGCCGTGGTTTTTAACAAATTCGCCATCCTTGAGTTTTTGCACACCGTGAGTTCCGCTTATGTGTTGAGCGCTTTTTTTGTGATGGGCGTCAGCGCCTATCACCTGCTGAAGAAGCAGCATGTCGCGTTTTTCACCCGGTCGTTTCGCATGGCCCTGGTGTTCGGACTGGTCTTTTCGCTGGTCGTGGCGATCGTGGGCGACAGCCACGGGATTCATGTCACCCAGGTGCAGCCGGCCAAGCTGGCGGCCATGGAGGCGCACTGGGAGACCACAACCCGGGCGCCTATTCACCTTTTCGCCATTCCAGACGAGAAGAACGCGCGCAACCTCATCGAGATCGGTTCCATTCCCGGGCTTTTGAGCCTTCTGGGGCACCATGATTTCAATGCCGAGGTCAAGGGGCTTCGGGATTTCCCCAAAGACGAGCGGCCCCCGGTGTGGCTGACCTTTATTTCGTTTCGCGCCATGGTGGGGCTGGGGGGCTTGTTTATCCTGCTCACCCTGATCGGCTGGTTTAAGAGAAACCGGCTTTTGGAAAGCCCGGGTTACCTGAAGCTCATGCTGCTTGCCCTTCCGCTTCCCTACATCGCCATTGAGCTGGGATGGATTCTCGCCGAGGTGGGCAGGCAGCCCTGGATCGTTTACGGCCTGATGCGGACCTCGGACGCGGTTTCCCCGGTTGCCGCTTCCCAGGTCATGGTCTCGTTGATCGCCTTTATCGCGGTGTACGGGCTTCTGGGCGTTGCCGGGTTTTACCTGATCATTCGACATGCCGCAAAGGGGCCGGATTCGGCATAACGCCGTCAATCCCTTGAAAGACGGATTGACGGTTTGATGGTTTCGGGAGAAAACAATGGAGTTACAATCCGTATGGTTTTTTTTGTGGGGGCTGTTGTGGGCCATGTTTTTTGTCACCGACGGGTTTGATTTCGGCGTGGGTACGCTTCTTCCTTTTCTGGGCCGGGAGGAAAAGGACCGGCGCATGATGATCAACGCCATCGGACCGCTGTGGGATGGAAACGAGGTCTGGCTGATCACCGCCGGCGGAGTGACCTTTGCCGCTTTTCCGGTTTTGTACGCGACCATGTTTTCCGCGCTCTACACCCCGCTGCTGCTTATCCTTTTTGCCTTGATCTTTCGCGGGGTATCCTTTGAGTTCCGCTCTCAGATCGCGTCCCCGGCATGGAAGGGGCTGTGGGACGCCTTTATCTTTCTCGGCAGCCTGGTCCCGGCGTTTCTTTTCGGGGTGGTTTTCGCCAATATCTTTCAGGGGCTGCCGTTTGATGCCAAAGGGTATTCCGGCGGTCTTTTGGCGCTTTTCAACCCTTACGGAACCCTGGGCGGGGTGCTTTTTTTGTTTATGTTTCTGCTGCACGGCAGCCTCTGGCTGTCGATTCGAGCAACCGGCGATCTTCAGCGCCGGGCCGTATCCTCGGCCCGTGTTCTCTGGTATGCGCTGGTTGCCATGATGCTGCTGTTTTTGGTGGCCTCCGGGTTTTACACGCAGCTCTATGACAACTACCTCTTTTCTCCGATTTTGTTTGCGGTTCCGGCCCTCACGGTTTTAGCGCTGGTCGGCATTCGGCGGTTTCTCGGGCGAGGCGCCTATTTTAAGGCCTGGTTTTCATCGGCGGCAACGATTCTTACCGCCACCTTTTTCTGCATGATCGGGCTGTATCCGGACATGCTCCCCTCCAGCATGGATGCCCAGTTCTCGCTGACCGCGCATAACGCCTCGGCCAGCCCCTTGACCTTGACCATCATGCTGATCGTGGTGTTAATCTTTATACCCTTGGTGATCGGCTATCAGGCCTGGGCCTATCGCCTTTTTTCGGATAAGCTTTCGGCCGATGATGCGGAATATGATGCGTCTTATTAAGGCAAACGGGCAGGGGAGGGCTTCAAAAAAAACAGGTCTTTGAAAATGGACGAATTAAATCTAATGTTTTTGTTTAAATTTATTTTATATTATACTGATTTTTAAATAAAACAACTAAAATAAAAGGAGGCTGTTATGGACAAGTTTGTATGCACGGTATGCGGTTATGTGTACGACCCGGAAACAGGGGATCCGGACAGCGGGATCGAACCCGGCACGGCTTTTGAATCCCTGCCCGAGGACTGGGTCTGCCCGGTCTGCGGGGCGTCGAAGGATGACTTTGAAAAAGAGGCGTAAGCGAAAAATAAGCAAATGAAAAATTTTTTTCTTCCTGTTCTCTGAGATCTCTGTGGTTAAATTTTTTATTTTGATGGCCGGGAAAATCCAAGTTCCCTGGAAGCCGCGGCATCAACCGGAGAAGACATTATGAAGCCTGTTGAAATCGCAAAAGGCATTTACAGCGTCGGTGTCATCGACTGGAATATTCGCGACTTTCACGGATACTCCACGGAGCGGGGCTCCAGCTACAACGCCTTTCTCATCACCGATGAAAAGACGGTCCTCATCGATACGGTGAAAAAGGGGTTTGAGGATCAGCTGCTTTACAACATCTCACGCATCATTGATCCCAAGAAGATCGATCTGGTGATCAGCAACCACACGGAGATGGATCATAGCGCCGGCCTGCCCCGCATCATGCACGCCATCGGCGAAAACAAGCCGCTTTACTGCTCAAAGATGGGGCACCGCAACCTCTCGGATCATTTCCGGCGAGACTGGAACTTCCATCCCGTGGAAAACATGGAGACGCTTTCCATCGGCAGGGGGGGGGCTCCGTTTTTCGAGACCCGCATGCTTCACTGGCCGGACAGCATGTTTACCTACTGCGAGAACGATCAGGTGCTTTTCTCCAGCGACGCCTTTGGCCAGCACTATGCCGGCCATGAGATGTTTGACGATTTGGTGGGCGACCGGATCATGTTTCACGCCAAAAAGTATTTTGCCAACATCCTGCTGCTCTATGCGCCCCTGATCCTCAAGCTGGTGGAGCAGATCACTCAGCTTGATCTCAAGATTAAGGTCATCTGCCCGGACCACGGAATCATCTGGCGCAAGGACCCGAAAAAAATCATCGACGCCTATGTGAAATGGAGCAAACAGGAGGGGAAAGAAAAGGCGGTGGTGATTTACGATACCATGTGGCACAGCACTCAGGCCATGGCCGAGGCCATCTCGGAAGGGATTGCAGGGCAGGGGGTCTCGGTCCAACCCATCCATATTCGAAGCTCCCACCGCAGCGAGATCATGACCGAGGTCTTAGACGCCAGGGGCGTGGTGGTGGGCTCCCCGACTCTAAACAACGGGATTTTTCCCACGGTGAGCGATGTGCTCACCTACATGAAGGGGTTAAAGCCGCAAAACAAGCTGGCCGCCGCCTTCGGCTCCTACGGCTGGAGCGGCGAATCCGTAGCCCAGATTGAGGCGGAGCTCAAGGCCATGAAGTTTTCCATTCTAGAGCCGGGCCTGCGGCTTCGCTATGTTCCGGATGAAGAGGGGATCGCCGCCTGCCGCAGTTTAGGCGAGCGCATGGGCCGGGCCGTAAAGGAAAATAAGCAGGCATGAAGACTCCGGTCGTGGAGCTTGCCGACTGCATCGGCTGCGGGGTCTGCGTGGAGGTGTGCCCTCAAGTATTCCGTATGAATGATGCCGGG
>CAZFWD010000230.1:0-9548 GCA_964522535.1 uncultured Desulfonema sp. | reverse complement strand
CATCAAGGTCCATCTGTTCTTCCCGCCCGGATCCGGTGCTTCGCCGGTTATTTAGGGTTTTTCCATGTCATCGTAGTTTCTGGCCAGAACCTCCCGCGGTTTGACCCCGTCGGACGGCCCCACCACCCCTTCCTGCTCCATGATCTCCACGATGCGGGCGGCCCGGTTGTATCCGATGCGAAGATGCCGCTGAATCATGGAAATGGAGGCCTGACCGGTCTTCGTCACCAGGGCCACGGCCTCGTCGTAGCGTTCATCGTATTCCTTTTCACCCGAATCCTCATTTTCCGAATCCGGGGCATGAAGGATTTCATGGTCATATTCGGGGGGTTTCTGGGCTTTTAAAAATTCGGTAATTTTTGAAAGCTCCTCCTCGGAGATATACGCGCCGTGGATCCGCTCCAGCTTTGCGGTGCCCGGCGGCAGAAAAAGCATGTCCCCGTTGCCGAGAAGCGCTTCTGCCCCGTTGGCGTCGATGATGGTCCGGGAATCCGTCTTTGAGGAAACCTGAAACGAAAGCCGGGTGGGAAAATTCGCCTTGATCACGCCGGTCAGGATATCCACCGAAGGCCGCTGGGTCGCAAGGATCAAATGAATGCCCGCGGCCCTCGCCATCTGGGCAAGACGGGTCAGGCCGACCTCCACATCCCGGGAGGCCACCATCATCAGGTCCGCCAGCTCATCGATGATGATCACCACGTAGGGCAAGACTTCCGGGAAAGATTCCTCGGCCGCCCCTTTTTCGGCAAGCCCCTTGCCGATCTTATTGTTATACTGCTTGATGTTCCTGACCCGGTTTTCGGAAAGCAGCCGGTATCGCCGCTCCATCTCGCGAACCGCCCAGAAAAGGGCGTTGGTGGCCTTCTTCATGTCGGTGACCACCGGTGTGATCAGGTGAGGAATGCCGTCGTAAACGGACAGCTCAATCCGTTTCGGATCGATCATGATCAGCTTGACTTCATCCGGGATGGCCTTATAAAGCAGGCTGCATATCATGGTGTTCAAGGCCACGCTCTTTCCGGTCCCGGTCGCGCCGGCGATCAGCAGGTGGGGCATCGTATCCAGGTCGGAGACCACCGGATTGCCGACAATATCCTTGCCCATGGCCAGGGTCAGCTTGGACTTCGACCTTTCAAAAACCGAAGAGGCGATGACCTCCTTGATGAGAACGGTTTCCCGTTTGGCGTTCGGCACCTCGATGCCGATCACCGCCTTGCCCGGAATCGGTGCGATAATCCGAATACTCATCGCACGGAGCGCAAGGGCCAGGTCATCGGCCAGATTGACCACCCGGTTGATTTTCACACCCGGCGCGGGTTCAAGCTCAAACCGCGTGATGACGGGACCCGGCAGAACCGTCACGACCTTTCCCATGACACCGAAGTCCTCAAGCTTCTGCTCCAGGAGTTTGGACATATACTTTAGGTTTTCATGGTCCACCGCATCGACAAAGGTTTCGGGATCTTTTAAAAATTCCACCGACGGAAGCTGAAACCCGGCCGGGGTTCGCATGGATTCAAACACCTGCTGTTTCGGCGCCGGGACCGACCGAAGCGGCTTGGGCGGCAGGGTCTCCCGAATCGTGATCGCTTCCGCCTCTTTTTTCAGGGCTTCTGAAGCCTTTTTAATCCTTCTGTTCTTATTGACCGGCTTTAATATAATTTTTTTTTTTCTTCGGGCCTTCAGATAGGCATGGGCGGCCTTGGCATAGCCGAATCCGGTCAGAGCGAAGGCGCAGGTGTTTTTAAACAAGGTCACCAGCGACACCCCGGTCGCCAGAATAAAGCCGATCAGCAAAAAAAGGATGAGGATGACCGCTCCGCCGGTCCAGTTCGCATAATCCCGCAAACAATCGCGGATCGGAAATCCGATCATACCGCCTGCGGAGTACTGATGATTGAAAAACGTATAGCTGTCCCGGGAAAGCGACATCAGGCTTCCCGTAGCGATGATGAGCAGGAGCCCGCCGCCCGCGATGCGGATCAGCATTCGGCCGGACGGGTTCTTAAAATATTCAAGACAGGCGGCCAAAAGTAAAACCGGTAGCCATAATGCCCCCACCCCGAACAATCCGATAAAAAACCCGGCCACATGGGCGCCGAAAAGCCCGAAAAAATTCTCCACCTCGGCTGTGGATTTGACATGATTGATGGAGGGATCATTCGGACTGTAGGAAAGCAGGCTGACCAACGTAAAAACGACCAGGAAAAATAATACGATACCGACGATTTCTCTGCGCATCCGTTTGTTTACGTACCCCAAAAGGCGTTATTGATCGAATAAACCTCTGTTCCTTGCTTCATACCTCTATGATAAATGGAAGTATAAGCGGTCTTCGGCTGATTGTAAAATTAAAATACGCGCGCAGTTCACGAAGCACCCTTTTTTTGAGAACCTCCACCCGCTGTTGGGGTTCAACCAGACTGAGGTCATCAATGATTTCAAGAATCACGCACTTAGCATCTTCCAGAATATGGCCGGTTTCATACTCGAACACAAACCCCTTTGAGGCGATTTCCGGACCGTAAACCACAAAACCGGTCTCCTCGTCCACGGCCAGGATCACCACCACCAGCCCCTCCTCCGAAAGCGCACGCCTTTCCTTCAAAACGGAACGGCCGACGTCGCCGATGCCTTTCCCGTCAACAAGGATGCGGCTGGTTGGAATCCTTGGGCCGATGCGGCCGCCGTCTTTGTCAAATTCAAGGGTCTGCCCGTCCTCCGCAAGCAGCACCCTTTCTTCAGGAATGCCGCAATCCATCGCCAGATGGGCGTGATGAATCAGGTGCCGATATTCCCCATGGATCGGGATAAAATATTTCGGTTTTGTGAGACTGATCATCATCTTCAATTCCTCCCGGAACGCATGCCCAGACACATGGATATCGGATATCTTTTCATAAATGACATCCGCGCCCCTTCTGAACAGATCGTTGATGATCTGGGCAATCGCCTTTTCGTTGCCGGGTATGAATTTTGAGGAAAGAATGACCCTGTCGCCCTTCTCGATCCGTATCTGCTTGTGGGTTCCGATAGACATTCGGGTCAGGGCGGACATGGGTTCCCCCTGGCTGCCCGTGGTCATAATGAGAATCTCACGCGGGTCAAAGTTATCCAGTGCATCAATCCGTATCTCCATTCCAAAGGGAATGCGCAGCAGGTTGAGCCGGGTTGCGATTTCAACGCTCAACTCGATGCTTCTGCCGTTGAAAAGGATTTTTCGTCCCATCGCCCTGCCGATATCGACGATCTGCTGAATGCGGGCGATATTGGATGCAAACAGGGCGACGATCACCCGCCCCGTGCTCCTGGCGATGATCTTTTCAAGGGTTTCTCCGACCATCTCATCGGGAATGGTATACCCCTCCTTCTCCACGTTTGTGGAATCGGAAAGAAGCGCAAGGACCCCCTCATCCCCCAGCCGGGCAAAAGCGCTGATATCGGTCTTCATGCCGGGGATGAAGGTCTCCGAGAGCTTAAAGTCCCCGGTATGAACGATCAGCCCTTCCGGGGTCTTTATGCCAAGCCCCACCCCGTCGACCACGCTATGGTTGACCCGTATGAACTCAAACTTAAACGGCGCGATGCTCAGTTTTTCTCTCGGGGATATTTCATTTAAGGATGCTGTTGCCAGCAGGTCATGCTCTTCGAGTTTATGCCGCAGCATTCCCAGGGTAAATGCCGTTGCGTAAACCGGAGCATTGACAATCTTCAACAGGTAAGGAACCGCGCCGATATGGTCCTCATGGGCATGGGTCAGAATGATTCCCCGTACATGGTTCTTTTGCTGGCGAATATACTCCATGTCCGGAATGACATAGTCCACCCCGAGCATATCGTCTTCGGGAAACATGAGCCCGGCATCGATGACGACAAGCACGTCATCATGCGCAACGGCCATCATGTTCAGGCCGATCTCTCCAAAGCCACCAAGGGGAATAATTTTCAACATCGCCGGCACAGGGACGACTGATGAACGATAGGATTCATGCGGAGATCATCAGCCTTTCAAAAATGGAATCAATCAATCGAATCAGCCATACCACCTGATCTTTACTGGCATACGCCATGCAGTCGCAACGGATGCGGCTTTTGGTCCTGACCAAAAGCTCGGCAGCAAGCGAGGCCGGGTTCAGTTCAACCACAAAGTAAAACGGCTGGCAGCCGGCGTGAGCGGCCTGTTCCCGGCTGTACAGCGAAGGATCAATCGGTATCCAGTACACGCCCTGTATGCCGGCCCGGCCGAAGTGGTCCTCCAGGTAGGCCTGAAGCCGGTCGCGGGCTTTCGGGCTCAGCTCATCCACAACGTATTGTTTCATGAAAAACGGATATATCACAGCAGCGGTTCATGCGCAAGGGAAGCCTCGGCCTCGTGCTGAATCAGCCATTTCTTGAGGGGGGTGCCTCCCCCGAATCCGCCGATGGCATGATCGCTTCGTATCACGCGATGGCAGGGGATCAGTATCGGAAAGGGGTTTTTCGCCAGTGCGGTGCCTACCGGCCGGCATGCCTTCGGGTGGCCGAGGGCCCTGGCAAGCTGCTTGTAGGTTCTCAAAGCACCATAGGGAATTTGCGCGGTTTCTTCAAGAACCGCCCTCTGAAACCCTGTGAGTCCTTCCATCCGCAGAAGCTCCCAAGGCGTCTGAATCCGTTGTCCCTCGAAATAAGCCGTGACCAGAAAAACAACCTTCCGAATACCGCGGCAGGCGGTTTTACCGAGCATGCGTCCGTCCGGGCAAGCGGGATCTTCTGTCGGCAAAAGTATCCGCACCAGCTGAAACGGCTCCTGCTGATACAGCAGGGTGACAGCCCCAACAGGAGTTTGAACCAAACAAGCGTCGGTCATGACCTAACCCGGCTTTGAAGGGAATGCCGGCAGGTTCCCCGACGAATCAAATTCGAGCGCCCGCCAAGGCGTCAAGAGCGTCAGAGCCTCATTGGCGGCAAGTTCCTTCTGAAGGGAGCGTGAAACCTGAAGGTATTCAAGCGCGGCCGTGCTTTTTATCCTTACGATCCGCAAATTGTCATACGCTTCGACCCCGGTGGTCCCTGCGCAGGCGCAAAGACACTCCTGATCCGTCTCAAAATGCATGGGGATCGCTGCCTTTTCCGGAGAAATCGCCGTAAGCGCGTTCGTAAAGGTTTTTTTCAAATCCAGGCGGCGGACCAACCGGTTCGTCGTAACATCAGCAAGCCCGATGCCGTTGCCGTTGCCGTCGGATCCAGGAGACAGATCCCTTACAAATATCCGTTTGACGTGGGGCGCTGTGAAGGTATTCCCGGTGATATCCCGGTGCCTGCCGGTGATGTTTGAATCCATTCCAATGCCGGAGATATCCTTTCCAATATAATCGCCAATCAGCATGTCGAGGGGATCAAAGGGGATGCCCCCCATCATGCGGCAGGCCTCCGTTAACAGCTGTTTTTCCCGCGCCACCAAATCTTCCGGAAGAACGGCCTCCACCCGCGCCGGCCTGCCGTAACCGTCCTCAAGCAGGGCAATTCCGAAGAGCAGGGGTATTCGACCCAATAAAAATCCGCAGGCTTCCTCGATGATGGCAAAGGAGCGGCCCACAGCAAAACGGTGGAACTCGGACGCGCCCTCCTTCTTTCCCAACCCGATGGTGAGCATCTTGCACAGACCGCTTTCAATGCCTGCCCGGAACTTGGTATGGGGCTTGATGCGGTTGATGACCACAAGATGATCCGCCGCAAGGGCGGGTTTTGAAAAAAAGATCTTCAACCCCGAGGTAAGGGTGGCGATCACCTTGGTTTCCATATCCGCGTTGATGGGAACACGCATGGCGGCCTCGGTGATGCCGAAACCTGAGAGGACATCCTTTTGCCCGGAAGGGGTGGCGCCGCCGTGGCTGCCCATGGCCGGCACGATAAACGGGGAAAAGCCGGCCTTTTCCAGAAAGCGCAGGGTTTCATACACCACCGTGTCGATCCCGCTGATCTTTCGGCTCCCCACCGCCACGGCCACGGTCTCGGTTTTTCGAATGGCAGGCGGCAGCGAAATCCGCCCAAGGGCCTTTCTCGCCGTTTCGGAAAGGTCGGGAATCCCGGCGCTGAACAGCCTTTGCCGAATAAAGGCCATTTCCGGAAGCTGAAAGGTCGATATCATGGGCATCACACGGTGAACACAATATTTCGGTTTAAGCGCGAATGCCGAAAAAATTTTACCACAGAAAAAACAGAGATAGCGGCTTTTTACTTCAAATCCTCTGCGCTCTCAGGGGAGCGTTAGCGAACGGGTGGTCTTGAATTTTTCGTTTTTTACGACAAATTTTCGAGACATAGGCACTAAATTTCTTCGATGGTGATCGCCCCGGCTTCGCAGACCTCGATACAGCTTTCACACCCCAGACATTCCTCGGCCTTTATGGGAACGGATTTCCCGTTCTGAATTTCATACACCTCCACGGGGCAGACCTCCACGCATTCCTCACAGCCTTCGCATTTATCCGGGTCTACAACAGGATTAAACGCCATTCCCACACTCCTTTCTTCAATCGATTACGGATCACTCAATCAGCCGCTGATCCCTTTTGCGCCGCATGAAATATTAAAAAAAGCGCCTTACCCTAATTCGAGGGTTACGTCAAGCCCTGTTTCACCAGGCATGTTGTTTCCGTTTTTTATTTTTTTATATTAATTTCAAATATTTATTAAACCGATGAGGGTGTTTCGAAACCAAAACTCTCCAGGGCGTTGATCCGTATCTGCCGCGTGGCGTCCCGCGGCCAGGGAATCCGGCGAAACCCCGGGAAGTATCGACAAGGCTGAAAAAATCCGATTTTTCCCTTGTTCCTCGCCGATCCTCAGCGGCTCAGGGCCGAAGCTCTTCCACGGGACCTGAGCCAGCCCGAGAAGAGAGGTCATCAGTGAATCCGGATCACCCGCCTCCATTGCATACGATGTCTCTTCAAGCGGACATACCTTCCCGGCCGTGCGGGCATATTCGAGCATCTGATAAAAACAGGGCCGGCTGCCGGTGATCCATACCGGGGACTTGTCCGGATCCGCCTGCATCAGCTTCAGCCAGGCAAAAACCCGTGAGGCGGTCATATATTCGCCCGTGTCATGGACGGGAAGCGGATGGACAGAGGGGTCTTGGGTCGGAATCTCTCCCTTCAGGCCGGAAAAAAGCTTGAGGTGATCGACCCTCGCGGTATGGAGCCGCTGATCGATCTCCGCCTGCTCCATATCATAGGCCTGGGCAAAAACCAGAAACAGACGGGCGGAAAACAGGGAATCCTTTTCCACCGCCGGTTCCCGCGAACCCTCTAAAATTTCCGAACGGATTCGAGCGGTGAACTCCCTGTGAAAAAAACCGGCGTCCAACCGCTCCTTGAACACCCGGCCCTGCCCCTCATGGAGCCTTCCCCAGTTTTTCAGGGAAGCGCTCAGTTTTTCCAGGCGCTTGGCATCGGATTGAACCGGCATTCGAATCTCAATCTTTCCGGATTCAACCGAAGGACGCATCGCTGCGGGAATGCCCCCTGCCCCCGGCTGATATACAATGGCGCCGCCAAAAGAGGAAAAAAGCCGCCGGGCGATTTCCGCCGAAATGCAGGTGAATGGAAAATACGCCGGCTTTACGCTTGTATTTTCAGAGCTTCGCGTCATGAAGCCGGATTCCCCTTTGATGAAGCTCCTCCCGGATTCGGTCGGCCCGGTTGAAATCACCGGCCTGTCTTGCCTTCTCCCTTTCCGCAACCAGGTTCTGAATCTCCGAAGACATCTTCTTGGGATTGAAATCAAACACCTGTGCTACCCCATCAATGGCCTCAAACGCGCTCAGTATCTTGGCCGCATCCTTCGGATCGATCCTGTGCGCCTGGATCAGCGCGTTCACCTGCTTGACTGTCCGGTATATCTGGGCCAGTGCTTGGGGAAAATTCAGATCATCATCCATGGCGTTTATGAAACCCTGCCGGATATCATAGACGATCTGGTCGATCTCTGAATACGGCTCACCGTCCTTAACCCCCATCAGGGCATACACACAGAAGTCGAGGCGCTTTAATGAATTTCGCGCCTGCAACAGCCTGTGCGCTGAAAAGGTAAGCGGTTTCCGGTAGTGATGGGAAATGATCCAGTACCGGATCTCCCTGGCGGTAGCCCCCTGCTCAAGCAGATCCGCCAAGGTGGGGAGCTCGGACCTGATCTGTCCGGTTTCTTTGTCCTCCTGGGCCACCCCCTCGCTGTGAATCCAGAACCTGGCGGAGGGCTTTCCGGTGACGGCGCTTGCGATCGCCAGCACATTCTCGTGATGCGGAAATACGAGCTCCCGGCTGCTGGTATGGATATCAAAGGTCTCGCCAAGGTATTTCATGGCGATGGCGGCGCACTGAATATGCCATGACGGCCGCACATTGCCCCATTGGGTTTTGACATAGGTGCCCCTTTTCAGCTCCGACAGCCTGGCCCGCTTCATCAGCGTAAAATCACGGGGGTTGTTCTTCTCATACTCATCCAGGTCCACGGTCGCGCCCAGCCTGATCTTGTTCAGATCAATCCCGGAAAGCGTTCCATAGGCAGGGGAGGCGGAGATGTTAAAATACAGGGAGCGGAGCTTCTCATAGGCGACCCCCTTATCCATCAACCGCTGCGCCAGGGCGACCATCTCGTCGACATGCTCGCTTGTCTTGGGATATTTTTTTGCGGGCTGAATGCGAAGGGCCGCCAGATCCTGCATGAACAGATCAATATACCCTTGCGTAAATTTTGAAAGGCTCTCCCCGGCCGCCTCGGATCCGTCAATGGTTTTGTCGTCGATGTCCGTGATATTCATGATGTGGCCGACCTCATAGCCCCGGAATTCAAGGTACCGGCACAGCAGATCCGAGAAAATAAACCGGCGGCATTCCCCGAGATGCATCCGCGCGTTGGCGGTCGGACCGCAGGAATACACGGAGACCTTTCCGGAGCGAAGTGGTTCGAACGCCTCCTTGGAACGGGTGAGGGTGTTAAACAGGCGAAGGTCCACCTTCTTCTTAACCGCAAAAAGCGGGGTGCTTAAATACCGCTCCCCGCTGTCCGGAAAGATGACCACGATGGTCCCTTCTTTCATGGCCATGGCCTCCCGGGCCGCGATCACCATGGCCGCCCCGCTGCTCATCCCCACAAAAAGCCCCTCCTCCCGGCCCAGCCGCCGGGTCATTTCAAAGGCTTCTTCATCATCAATATTGATCTTTTTATCCAAAAACCGTTTATCAAAGATCTCAGGCCGGTAAGCCTCCTTCAAATTTTTCAGTCCCTGAATCCGGTGCCCAAGGTAGGGTTCGACCCCGATAATTTCAACCTTGGAATCGTATTCCCGAAACCGGCGTGCGAGCCCCATGACGGTGCCGGTAGTTCCCATGGTGGCGACGATTTTGGAAACCCGGCCTTCGGTCTGGGAAATGATTTCCGCTGCGGTTCCGGTGTAATGGGCCATCCAGTTGGCGTCATTGTTGAACTGGTCGGTCATGAAGTAGCGGTCCGGTTCCTCCCGAACCCGGTTATACACCTCCTCGATGGCACCGTCCGTCCCCAGGTGA
>CAZFWD010000229.1:0-7839 GCA_964522535.1 uncultured Desulfonema sp. | reverse complement strand
CAACCGCTGGGTTCACCCCGAAACCCTTAAGCACGTTTTCATGAAAACGGTTCCATCCCATTTTTTTTCATTCTATACCCTGACGTGAAGATCAATTATCCTTTTTCAAAGCGGTGTGTCAAACAAAAATTCAGACCCGGCGCCGTCTGATGCGAGCGATCCGTATCTTTCAGAGGTGCTGAACATCCCTTGATAGGCCATCGGCCCCGTTGTGGATTCGGATCGCAGGGGTGACGGTCATACCCGGTCTGCCGCCCTTGATTGCTTCCACGAGAAAACGCCTGGCGCCCGCGTTCGGCTTGGTGTGGATCAGGGTCAGCTTTTTCGGCTCAAGCCTCAGGGCACGCATTTTTTCTAGAATATCCACCAGGCGGATTGCTGGATATACGGTCATCATTCGACCGGTATGCGTCAACATCCGCGCGGCCGTGGTAATCAGCGTGTCTGATGTCATTTTAATCTCATGCCGGGCGATGGCGCGCTCAGTGTCGGGGTTCAGGCGTCCCGATTCCGCGCGGCCGTGCGGCGGGTTGCAGATCACGACGTCAACCGGGCCGGAGGTCATCTGCGTCGTCAGGGTTTGAATGTCCTGGTTGAGAAGGGTGATCCGGTCGCCCATGCTGTTTTCCGCGACATTGAGGGCCGCGATTTCGGCCAGCCCCTTCTGGATTTCAATCCCATACACACGGATATCCGGATACCGGTATGCCAGTATCAGGGCGATGATGCCGCATCCGCACCCCAGATCGATCACCCGGTCTTGGGGTTTCAACCGGGCCCAGCGGGCAAGCATCACCGCATCCATTGAAAAACGGTACCCGCGTGCAGGCTGCCTGATATGGAGCCGGCCGCCAAAAAGGCTGTCGCGGGTCATTCCGGTCATGGCCTTAAAACATGCCGACTTTAAATTTAATTCCGTTTATCGCAGGTTTTCCCATCTGCCCATTGATGTGGTGGATCAGATGCGTTGAATGGAAGCGGAGCTGATGAATCAGGGCCGGGCTTTTGACATGTACCAGCAGGATGCCGTTTTTCAGGCCGGTCGGCCGGGAATAGGCGGCGATGTTTTTACTCGGCAGGGTTTTCCATATCTGGCGGATTTTTGTTATCTCCGCATCGGACTGGCGGCGGCAGTTTTTGATAATCTCATCAAGGACATGTCCAAGGGGCAGAATCGGCCGGTTTTCAGAGGTGCGGGTCATCGCGGATCCTTTGGTCCTGCGTTGTGTTTTTTGAAGCGGTCTCGGCCGGCCCTGCGCTGTCAAACAGGGGCGGCCTTCAGCAAAAGATATATCCGCTTCATCGGCGATCTGTCAAGAAAAGCCTGATCATCGATTGTCTGAAGCCCGACACGGGTTTCTGGTTTTTACTTGACTTGAGGGGCTGCGTTTACTAAAAATTTAAAATAAACGGATTTTAAGCGGCATTTTGTTTGGCAAAGCGTCGGTCGGCGCGGTTTAGGAATCCCTGTTTTTAGAAAATTTGGTTCCGGTTTATTCGGGTAAGGAAAGGGTTATGAATTGGGATTGGGAAAAACTTCAGCAGAAGCATAAGGAGAGAACCTCGGGCGGCGGCATCAAACCTCCCCAGATGGATGAGCTGGTGGATAAACTCAAGGGGTATAAACTTCCCGGGGGGTGGCTGCTCCTGGTACTCGCCCTTATCGTGCTGTTTTTCGGCGCATCCATGGTTTACACCATCGGGGTGAATGAGGTCGGTGTTGTTCAGCGGTTTGGACGGTATATCAAAACCACGACCTCCGGGCTGAACTTCAAGCTTCCGGCAGGCATTGAAAAGGTGACCAAGGTAAAGACAAAACGGATCTATAAGGAAGAGTTCGGTCTTGATTCCAGACAGTCGGATATCTCAAGGATGACGTCCGGGATTGAATACATTGATGAGTCGTTGATGCTTACCGGGGACCTGAATGTGGGGGTTGTCCCCTGGATTGTTCAATACCGGATCAAGGATCCGTATGATTATCTGTTTAAGGTCAGGGATGTTACCCTGTTTCTTCGGGATATGGCCGAGGCCTCCATGCGGCTGGTGGTGGGCGACCGGAGTATCAATGATGTGATCAGCAATCGGGAGGAGATTTCCGTGGATACCCAGATCCGGCTCCAGAAGGATCTCGATGAGGCGCAAACCGGGATTCATGTCGTCACGGTTGAGATGGGCAACACCAATGTCCCGGGGCCTGTTGAGGATTCGTTCAATGAAGTCAACCAGGCGGTTCAGGAAAAGGAAAAAATGATTTATGAGGCAAGAGAGGGATACAACAGGATTATACCCAAGGCCAGGGGTGAGGCCGAACAAACGATCCGGGCCGCGGAGGGGTATGCCATGGAACGGGTGAACCAGGCTAAAGGGGATGCGGCAATGTTCATGGAGCAGTATAAGGAGTACGCCAAGGCCAGGGATGTTACCCGGCGCAGGCTTTACCTGGAGATGGTCAAGACCGTATTTCCGAACCTGGGTGACTTATACATCATTGATTCGGAGCAGAAGAATGTTTTACCGCTGCTGAATCTTGGTGAGAAATGGGGTCTGAAAAATGAAGAATAGTCATATCATCGGGATTGTTGTTTTTGTTGCGATATGCGTGGGTTTTTACGCCTCGGTGTTTATTGTGGATGAAACCCAGCAGGTGGTCGTCACCCAGTTCGGCAGGGTGGTCGGTGAGTCCAAAACCGACCCGGGCCTTTATTTCAGGGTTCCGTTTATTCAGCGGGTAAACTATTTTCCGAAAAATATTCAGTCATGGGACGGGGAACCCGGCCAGATACCGACCCTGGACAAAACCTATCTGTGGGTGGATACCTTTGCCAGATGGCGGGTCGTGGACCCGATCGCCTTTTTCAGGACGGTGACCGATCAGGCCAGCGCGTTGAACAGGCTGAGTGAGATCATCAACCCTGCGGTTCGAAATGCATTGACCTCACATCAGCTGATTGAGACGGTGAGAAACAGCAACCGAAGGATGACGAGCCTTGAAAATATTGATATCGCTGACAGCGATGCCATTATTGATCCTGATGTCAAGAAGACGATTCAAACCGGCCGGGAAAAGCTGACCCAGCAGATATTGAAGGCGTCTCAGCCGAAGCTTGTGAAATTCGGTATCGAACTGCTTGATGTGAAGCTCAAACGGGTCAATTATGTAAAAAAGGTGAGGGACTCGGTGTATGGCCGGATGATCGCGGAGCGGAAGCAGATGGCGGAGAAAATCCGTTCCGAGGGTCAGGGGGAGGCCCAAAAAATCGCCGGTGACAAGGAAAAGGATTTGAAAGGGATCCAGTCCGAGGCTTACCGGAAGGCCCAGGAGATCAAGGGGAAAGCCGATGCTGAAGCGACAAGGATATACGCCGAAGCCTACAGCGTCGACCCGGAGTTTTATACCTTTACAAAGGCTTTGACCGTATACCAGTCGTCACTTTCGAAAAAGACCAGAATGGTTTTAAGTACGGAAAACGATTTTCTAAAATACCTGAATCGTTTTTCCCTTCCATCCGAATGATAAAAAAAGCCGGGAAAAATAAACCCTGCAAGGGCCTTTCCCGGTTTTTTTATCCGCTGCGCCGAAGCGTTTTTATTTGCCTTTGTTCCGTTGATGCCGTGTCTGGGCCAACAGCTTCCGGTGTTTATGCTTGCGCATTTTTTTCTTTCTTTTTTTGATTACGCTGCCCAACCGATCACCTCCTTTAATTTTTTATGCCCGATTGATTGCAAATTTTAAAAAATTAATATAACATAAAAATAATAAGAATGTCCATAATTTTTTTATTCATCCCTGTCGGGTGGTGAAAAGGGCGACGTGAGCCTATCAATCTGCCAGATTATGGCCCTGTTTTTTTATGAAAAAACTGGCGTTTTTCAGTCCTGACGAGATCAAAGTGGTCAACCGCTCTGTTGCGGCGGCCGAAGAAATTGTGGCCAACCATTATAAGCTTTCGGCCGGCCAGCTTCTGCGTTTGAATTATGATATTAAAACCCTCGCAGGCCTCTCCGAGGAGGAGATCGTGGACGGTCATTTTGCCCAGATTGTCCGCTATGCCGAGAAAAAAAAAGGCGCGGTTCTGAACGTGCCGGCGAAGGATTTTTACAAGATATGCATTCAGGATCATTCAATCCTTGCCGCCCTGAAAAAGCACCCGGAGTTGAAACTGTTTGCATTTCTGCTTTATATTGTCAGCCATGAGATGATTCACCTTTTCCGGTTCAGACGGTTCCTCCAGTTGTTTGACGCCCCTTTTCATGAAAAAATGGCCGAGGAGATGCGGGTTCATCAAAAAACCCATGAGATCCTTGGCCGTGTGGGCGTCGAGGGGATGAAACCGGTGCTTTCGTTTTATGAAACATGGCTTCGGTCTTCCCCCGAACCGGCAGGGAAATGATGCAGGCACAAAGCGTTTACCACCCTGCAAGGGGGGGTAAGCGGGTTTTCAGAATACCGTCACGGAAATGATTGAAAAAATTTTTTTGAACCCCTTGACAACCTGGAAATATGGACTATATTCAACGTGTTTCTATATAGTTGATTGATTTCATTTTTGAAACAGGAGGGGATGGGGATGCCGATTTATGAATATGAATGTTCGAAATGCGGACATGTTCATGAAATCATGCAAAAAATATCTGACAAGCCGCTTATCAAATGCCCCCTGTGTTCCGGCAAACTTCAAAAACTGATCTCTCAAAGCAGTTTCCATCTGAAGGGGTCGGGCTGGTATGCCACCGATTACGCGAAAGGCGCCGCCGGGCCAGCGCCTGCCAAAAAGCAGGCGGAGAAAGCCGATAAAAACCCGGAAAAATCCCCTGAAATCAAAAATAAAACGGAAGACAGTTAAGCGCGTGATTCGATGACGGCATGCCGCCGAGGGCTTCCCGGCGACCGTAGCGGGATTTGCCACACGGCATATAAAATTTTTTTTATATCCTTTATTTATGCTGGTTAATGGATTTTTGAAGCTGAAATTTTTAATGATCCACCCAATCAACGCTTTTGAAAAAGGAGAAGAGGCAAAATGAAGATCAGACCATTACAAGATCGAATCCTGGTGAAACGGGTTGAGGAGGAAACCAAAACCAAGGGCGGCATCATTATTCCGGACACCGCCAAGGAGAAGCCGGCCGAGGGGGTTGTTGTTGCTGTGGGAAAGGGCAAACGCAGCGAGGATGGAAAGAGGATGGAGCCTGATGTTAAAAAGGGCGACCGCGTGCTGTTCGCCAAATACGCCGGTACGGAAGTGAAAATCAATAATGAAGAGCATCTGATCATGCGTGAAGATGATATCCTGGGGGTTATTGAATAAACAAGGTCAATCAAATTATCAAAGAATTGGAGGTTGATGAATATGGCTGCAAAAGAGATAAGATACGGATCCAAGGCCCGGGAAAAAATGTTAAGCGGGGTATGCAAGATGGCCGATGCGGTTACGGTAACCCTTGGCCCCCGGGGTAGAAACGTGGTCATTGAGAAGTCCTGGGGAGCGCCCACCGTCACCAAGGACGGGGTGACCGTTGCCAAGGAGATCGAACTCGAGGACAAGTTCGAGAACATGGGCGCCCAGATGGTGAAGGAGGTCGCCAGCAAGACCAGCGATATGGCCGGTGACGGCACCACCACCGCAACGGTTCTGGCGCGCGCCATCTATGAAGAAGGACTGAAACTCGTGGCTGCCGGGAACAACCCCATGTCCATCAAGCGGGGGATCGACAAGGCGGTTGAGGTCGCGGTGAAGGAGCTTGCCAAGATGAGCAAGTCGGCCACGGATCACCGGGAAATCGCCCAGATCGGCACGATCTCGGCAAACAACGATGAAACCATCGGTAATATTATCGCAGAGGCCATGGACAAGGTCGGCAAGGAAGGGGTTATTACCGTAGAAGAGGCCAAGTCCATGGAGACCAGCCTTGAGGTGGTTGAGGGGATGCAGTTTGACCGCGGGTACATCTCCCCCTATTTTGTGACCGATTCTGAAAAGATGGCGGTCAGCCTGTCCGATCCCTACATCCTGATCCACGAAAAGAAAATCAGCAACATGAAGGACATGCTCCCGATTCTGGAACAGATTTCCAAGATGGGGCGGCCGCTTCTGATCATCTCCGAAGATGTGGAGGGGGAAGCCCTGGCGACCCTTGTGGTGAACAAACTCAGGGGGACCCTGAGCGTGGCTGCGGTCAAGGCCCCGGGCTTCGGCGACAGAAGGAAGGCCATGCTGGAGGATATCGCCGTGCTCACCGGCGGCCAGGTGGTTTCCGAGGATATCGGCATCAAGCTTGAGAATATTACCATTAATGACCTGGGCAGGGCCAAGAGCATCACCATTGACAAGGACAATACCACCATCGTGGACGGCGGCGGCTCCAGGACCGCTCTGGAGGGGCGTGTGAAGCAGATTCGGGCGCAGATTGAGGATACCACCTCGGATTACGACCGGGAGAAGCTTCAGGAGCGTCTGGCCAAGCTGATCGGTGGGGTGGCGGTCATTAACGTGGGCGCTGCAACCGAAACCGAGATGAAGGAAAAGAAGGCCCGAGTGGAAGACGCCCTGAACGCGACCCGGGCCGCGGTTGAAGAGGGGATCGTGCCCGGCGGCGGGGTGGCGCTGGTTCGCTGCCTTGACGCCCTGGATAAGATGAAGATCAAGGCCGAGCAGAAACTCGGGGTCAAGGTTGTCATGTCCGCGGTCGAGGTGCCCCTGCGGCGGATTGCGGATAACGCCGGATATGAAGGCTCTGTCGTGATCGATAAGGTCAAGTCCGGGCAGGGGGCGTTCGGTTATAATGCCGAAACCAATACCTATGAAGATATGATCGCAGCCGGTGTCATCGATCCCACCAAGGTGGTCCGTTTCGCCCTTCAGAACGCCGGCAGCGTCGCCTCCCTCATGCTCACCACGGAGGCAATGATTGCGGAAAAACCGGAAAAGAAGGAACCCCCGATGCCCGGCGGCGGCATGGGCGGCATGGGGGGAATGGACGGCATGATGTAGCGCTGTTTTTTTTGCTTTATCCACAAACGCCTTTGTGCGGTTCTGCACAAAGGCGTTTTTTCATGGGAAAAACGCTGAATATTCGGCAAAACCGGCGGACCATTTGTCTTGACAGGCCGTGCGTTGTTGGGTAGTTTCGGTATACATTTTGGCGGATCCGCAAGAAGTCCGGCCATTGGCCTGGATCGGGCCGGCGCGAAGCGCGCTGACGTCGCGTGTGTTGAATAGAATTTTTCTAACACCCTGGAGAGAAAGGTTATGGTCTCCGAGAGAATCGATGTTGTGGCGATGGTGCTGCATGCGGGGTTCATGGTTCAAATGGTGATCCTGCTTCTGTTTTTGTTTTCGGTGGTATCCTGGGCGATCATTCTGATCAAGTACCTGCAGATTCGAAGGGCATACAAGGAATCCGCGGTGTTTATCGAGTATTTCTGGAAAACACGCGATTTTTCCGAGGCCTTTTCCCTGTCAAAGGCGCTTCGGTTCAGCCCCATCGCCCGGGTGTTTCGTACTGCCTATCTGGAGCTCAAAAAAATGCATGCCGATGGGGAGGCCAACGACCGTTCCGCCGGCGACCCCCGGCTTTCTTTGGAAAAAAGCGTCAAGGGCCTTGAGAATGTCAAGCGCGCGCTGCACCGCTCCGGCAACATGGAAAGCATTCGGCTGATCCAGATGATCCCGTTTCTTGCGACAACCGGCAATACCGCCCCGTTTATCGGATTATTCGGAACCGTGTGGGGGATTATGAACTCGTTCCACAGCATCGCCTACAAAAAAGGGGTGGCCAGCATCGCCGCGGTGGCGCCGGGGATCTCGGAAGCCCTGGTGGCCACCGCGGCCGGGC
>CAZFWD010000228.1:0-2993 GCA_964522535.1 uncultured Desulfonema sp. | reverse complement strand
TATTGGGGTGCCCATTCTCGGAGCCGGCATCAACTTCCGCTGCCACTGACAGCAAATTGGAAATCATGAGTCGTGACACAAAATTTTGAACACTCCCTTCGGTATCGGTATACCGAAATTTGATCACAGCTTTCCGTCAATGCGCCGCCAGCAGAACCATACGAAAGCGGCGGCGCATTGATGAAGGTTGAGGTATAACCCTGCTCTGCCCCCCTTTTATTTTCCAAACCTGCCCTGATCCGCAACGCATAAATTTATGATCGTTCCCTTCCCCTTTATTTATATTCTTTAATCCTGATTTAACATGTATTAAAAAATATTTTTACACAATAAAACAATAACACGACACGCCATACCTTATCCCGCCTTTTTTTATTTTAAAAGTTATTTATTTTCAGTCGGTTAGTAACATCAAGGGTTTTTCGAGGGCCTCCTTTTTTTTCTGGTATGGATAATGCATCCTTCATGGTGAAAGGCCAGAAAATCCTAAATGATAAGGAGGTTATCATGAAAGAAAACACCCAGGCAAAAATTGATGATTATACCGATCTCTGCTGTGAGCCCGCAATCCGGCCCATCATGTGGGTCAGGGACGCAAAGGGGGAGACCTGGCTCTGCGATAAAGGCGTAAACCTTTCCCAGGACCTTCGCGACCAGGGATGCTGGCGTTGCGATGAGATGGCCTTTCCCGCGGGTGGCAGGTAAACAGAACGCCGAATGCCCGCATTCGCCGTTTTAGAAAAGGGCGATGCTCAGGAGGGTCCGGCCAACCGGCTATAATTTAACAAAGGTTAAATTATACTTAACGGTTTAAGGCCGAAAACAGGCGCGGCCGGACCTTGAATCCGTTTGAGGCGGGTGACGCTTATTCAAAACGAGACCAGCGTTTCCGGATATGTCATTGCAAACAACCACTGACCATATTCTTGATCTGAGGGGAATGATCGTTCCGGTGACACTGTTGAACATTTCCCGGTCACTCCAGGACATACCGCCGGGGGAAACCGTTGAAATCGTCGGCAGTGACCCTGAAACCCGAAGGCTTTTTTTCAAAATCTTACGGGCGTTTCCCTTTGAACTGTTGGAGGTCAGCGATGAACAATCAGGCTATCGCGTGCGCCTCAGAAAATATGAGACAGAGGATTCAAAACCAGGGTCGGCTGTTGGATTGCCTACAAAAAAAAAGGGTTGCATTAAAAAACCAAACCACATCAGCAAAGGAGGAAAAATGATGAAAAAAAAGTCTATTGTTTTAATGGGAATGGCGTTTTTAATTTTATGCTTTTACCACCCGGTATTGGCCCAAGACACCAACCCCGCCGAAAAAACAAAACCCGTCAACTTGACCTTCTTCGATCCGGTCCAAATTTTCAATGCGGATGCCTCCATCACAGGGTTCCGCTTGAACCTGTTATACGGGGTGAACCGGGATATGACGGGTCTTGACCTCGGTGTCGGCAACCAGGTCAACGGCAACATGAAGGGATGGCAAATCGGTGCGGCGGATTACGTGGAAGGCGGTTTTATGGGCGCTCAAATGGGGGCGGCCAACATAGTCCAGGGATCCGCTATCGGCTCCCAGACGAGCGCTCTCAATCTTGTGGGGGGTGATGCCAAGGGCTGCCAGATCAGTGCGGCGAACGTGGTCTGCGGATCAGCTGCCGGCCTCCAGATCGGAGCGACAAATATTGTTAAGAGCGATTTTCAAGGCTGTCAAATCAGCGCGGCCAACGTGGTCTGCGGATCGGCTGCCGGCCTTCAGATCGGGGCCTATAACTATGGGGAATCCTTTTGCGGCATGCAGCTGGCGGCCATCAATCACACAAAAAAATTCAGCGGCCTGGCCATCGGTGCGATCAACTACACCGAGGTTCTTGACGGCCTGCAGATCGGCGCGCTTAATTTCAACTGGCATGGAGGTCCTCTGAAATGCTTGCCCGTCGTTAATTTTGCTTTCTGAATGCTTCCTTAGACAGCCTGTTAAAAAGCCGTGGAGCGGTTTTTTCCGCCCACGGCTTTTTGGTCATTTTTCGCTTTGATGTATCCCGCCTGCTCCGGTCTTTTGGTTTAAAACGTAAGGCTGTCCAAAAAAATCAAAAAAAACGCACATACTGCTTGTCAAAATGAATTTCACATGATAGAAATACAATTTAAATTTTTGGCTTCCAGCGAAGTTGGTTGTAACTATTGGATAATATTTATTTTAACAAGTAACCTTAAGGAAGGGAGACGAAAAAATGGCTTATGATGCAACAAAAATGGCGGACTGGCAGATCTCCGAAGCAGCGGAAAAAAACATGCCGACACCGGAGCAATGGCGGGAAAAACTGGGCCTGAAAAAGGACGAAGTCCTGCCCATGGGAAGGCTTGCCAAACTGGATTTTCTAAAAATCATCAACCGGTTGAAGGATAAGCCCGACGGAAAATACATCGAGGTCACGGCGATCACCCCCACCCCGCTGGGCGAGGGAAAAAGCACCACCTCCTGCGGCCTCATGGAAGGCCTTGGAAAAAGAGGGGTGAACGTGGGCGGATGCCTGCGGCAGCCTTCGGGCGGCCCCACCATGAACATCAAGGGGACGGCGGCCGGCGGCGGAAACTCGCTACTGATTCCCATGACCGAATTTTCCTTAGGGTTGACCGGCGATATCAACGATATCGTCAACGCCCACAACCTGGCCATGGTGGCCATGACCGCCCGCATGCAGCATGAACGCAATTACAACGACGAGCAGCTTCAGCGGCTGACCGGCATGCGGCGGCTCGACATCGACCCCACCCGGATTGAGATGGGCTGGGTCATGGACCTTTGCGCCCAGTGTTTGAGAAACATCATCATCGGCATCGGCGGCCGTTTTGATGGCTTCACCATGCAGTCCAGGTTCGGCATCGCCGTGGGTTCCGAATGCATGGCCATCCTGTCCATTGTCAGGGACCTGGCGGACCTGAGGGACCGGCTCAACAAGATCACCGTGGCGTTCGATAAGAGCGGC
>CAZFWD010000227.1:0-6967 GCA_964522535.1 uncultured Desulfonema sp. | reverse complement strand
CGACATAGGCAATCAGTTCATTTAAGATCGTCTTGGTGCCGAGAAGGGCTCCCGCAACAGGCGTTTCGCTCCAGGGAACCCCCATCATCCAAACCACCGGCGCAAGCACCCACCCAAAAATCCGCTGCAGGGTGAGCGGCCTGCCGCTGATATCCGGCAGCAGGCCGCACGTCAGATTCACCAGATGGACCAGGGCCACCAGAACAACGATCATGGCGATGATATGAAGCATCAGGGAAAGCCCCTGGGTGGTCCCTTGAGTGATCGCATCCATCACGCCGGTCGCTTCCTTCGAAGCGGCGAGCCTGCCGGAGGTCAGCTTCCCGGTTTCGGGAATCATGATCTTTGATACCACAATCGCGGCAGGGGCGCTGATGATGGATGCCGTCAGAATATGCCCGATGACGTTGGGAATAATATTTTCAAGGATGCCGGCATACACCACCATCACCGTTCCGGCGATGGTAGCCATACCGCTGGTCATCAGGGTAAACAGTTCGCTCCGGGTTAAATGCCTGACATACGGCCGAAGCAGCAGGGGCGCTTCCACCATGCCCACAAAGATATTCGCCGATACGCCCAGCCCTTCAGCCCCGCCAAGACCCAGGGTTTTTTCAAGCAGCCATGAAAACCCTCTCACGACCTTCTGCAAAATTCCCCAATAAAATAACACGGCCGACAGCGCGCTGATGACCAGAACCAGCGGGAGCGCTTGAAACGCCAGGATAAAACTGGACTGGGGGTACTGCACGAAAAAAGGCGCCTGACCGCCGCCGATATACCCGAAGACAAACGCGGTGCCGGCCAGGGTGGATTCCTGAAGGGCGATCACGCCGCGGTTTAAAAAAACAAAAATTTTTGTAAACAAGGGAAACCGTATAAAAAGAACTCCCAGCGCCACCTGTCCGATCATCCCGACCAACACCGTTTTTAAGGGAAACCGTCGGCGGTTCTCGCTCAGACACCAGGCCATGGCCGCAAACCCGATAAAACCGGCAATACTTTGAAAGACCAGAAGGCTTTTCATCCATCACCCGTCAAAGGACCCATGCCGACCCTTTCCGCTGCCGTACCGGGCCAGTCCCTCAAAAAACTCGGGGCTGTTCAGCGACGCCAGGCCATGCCGAAACTCATTGGCCAGGGCCTCGGAAAGGTCCATGGAAAACTGTTCATAGGCGCTGAATCGGTCGTTTCTCATACAGGCCTGGGGATGGCGGGAAAGCTCCTTGGCCAGCTTTTGCGCCGCCTCCAGACAGCTCCCATCGGGCACCACCCGGTTGGCCAGGCCCATGGCCAGGGCTTCGTCCGCATACACCGGCCGTCCGGTCAGGATCAGATCCAGGGCGCGGCTCAGTCCGATCATTCGGGGAAGCCGAATGGTGCCCCCGTCGATTAAGGGGACCCCCCACCGGCGGCAGAAAACCCCCATCACGGCGCTTTTCTCCACCACGCGAAGATCGCAAAACATCGCCAGCTCAAGCCCTCCGGCCACCGCAAACCCCGCTATCGCGGCGATCACAGGCTTGCTTAAACACATGCGGGACGGCCCAAGTGGAGCGTCCCCGGTGGGAACCAGCCGGTGCACCCGTTTCGGGTCGGCAATGGCCTTAAGGTCCGCCCCGGCGCAGAAACAGCCGCCCGCGCCGTAAAGGATGGCCACGTCCGCTTTTTCATCTGCTTCAAACCCTCGAAACGCATCGGCCAGAGCCGCCGCCGTGGGCCCGTCAATGGCGTTTTTCACCTCGGGCCGGTTGATGATGATCGTAAAAATCCGATCCTGTTTTTCGATCTTGATATTCATGCGGCCTCCTTCTGGAGTGGACGTGTCACCAGGCGCCCCTGTAGTAGCATCTGACCGGCTGGCCGTTTGCGGCCGCGGCCAGGCAGCGGTTGCAGGAAATACACTCCGCGATATTCTGCTTTCCCTCTTTAAACTTTTTGGCCAGCAGCGGCTCCCGAATAAACGGGCGGCTCATGGAGATGAAATCCGCCTGCCCCTTTTCCAGGATCTCCTCCATCTGGCTGATCCGCCGGATTCCCCCCACCAGAAGCAGCGGGAGCTTCCCCATGGCCGCCTTGATCTGAATGGCGGCCCCCAGGTTGTAGCCTTCTTCCAGATCAAACTTTCCCTGCATGTTGTTTAACATCAGCCAGCCGAAAGGTCTTTTCCAAAGGGGAAGCCCGGCAACCATATCCTTTACCGGCACCTCGCCGCGACAGAGATTCATGAAGGAATAGCTTGCGGTTCCGCAGCTCACCTCGATGCCGTCAATACCCAAATCCGCCAGCCATCCGGCATAGACGGCGGCCAGGGGCGGGGTAATCCCCTGTCGGGGGGTATAATCCATGGCATTGAGCTTGACCAGAAGCGGCATTTTGTTGGGCATCTCCTTTCGAACAGCGGCGGCTACCGCCTTTAAAAACCGAAAGCGCTTCTCATCGGAACCTCCCCAGGCATCATTGCGGCGGTTAAAATACGGGGATAAAAACTGGTTGATCAAATACCCGTGGGCCGCATGGAGCTGAATCCCGTCGGCGCCGGCCGCCACTGCCCGGGCTGCGGCTTCGCCAAAGGCCGCGACCACCCGGGTGATGTCTTTCTCATTCATGCGTCTGGGTTTGACCAGGTAGACCGGGTCCCTCCCTCTATCTAAGGGCGCCATGGGCGTGCTTCCGATGTGCGCGGGTGTTGTCTGCCGGCCGGCGTGGTTGAGCTGAAACACGATTTTGCCGTTGTGCTGATGAACCGCATCGGTTACGCGTTTTAATCCGGGAATCAGCTTGTCGGAATAAATGCCGGTCTGCCATTTCAGGGCCCGGCCCGAGGGATGCACATAAAGATAGCCCGCAATGATCAGGCCGATCTCCCCCTTGGCCAGGGTCCGATAACGCTTGACCAGTTCGTCCGTGACCTCGCCGGTTTCCGAGGCCATTCCTTCGTAGGTCGCGGAATGCACCAGCCGGTTGGCCACCGTAAGCCCCCCGAGTTTTCCAGGTTGAAAAAGATGCTTCATCTTCCACCTCCCTTCGAAAAGTAAGGCCCGGCAGGTTTCTTAAAATCAAACCCGTATATCTTATTTAACCGCTTGTTTTTCATTATACGCTAAAACAGCCCGATTCTCAAAAAAGAAAATCAAAAATAAACCGTCACCGCGGCACACACCGGGGCAATATTTACTTTAAACGAAAAAATTTTTGTGATAAAAAATCAAACTTACTCGGAAGGCGGATCAATCAAAAAAAGGAGTGAATGAAATGCCCTGGGTCAAAGAGGAAGACTGCATCGGGTGCGGTGAATGCGTTGAAAAATGCCCTGTGGGAACGATCTCCATGGAAAATGAGGTGGCGGTCATCGATATGGAAAACTGCATTCGTTGCGGGACCTGCCATGATGTCTGCTCCGAAGGCGCAGTTCGGCACGACAGCGAAAAAATACCCGAAGAGGTGGAGGCGAACATAAAAAAAACAGAAGGGTTTATGAACGCCTGTGCGCGGTATCTGGAAAACCCGGATGAAAAACAGAAATGCCTCAACCGCATGATCAAGCATTTCATGAAAGAAAAAACTGTGGCGGAAAAAACCCTGGAACGGCTCAATAAGCTGAAACAGGTTTAATCGTGGTTTTTTAAACAGACGCAATGCTGAAAATCCGACGGCCGGTTCAAGTAAATCCGTGAAACGCACGATTCGGGATAGGCGTACCTTATTTTCCTGCACCACCGGCCGCGAGCGCATCCGCTTTGATTCTGTCAAGGTCCAGCGGTAGGGATTTCTCCGAATCGACATACAGAGACAGCGCCTCTTCCGGACAGCTCTCCACGCAGAGCCCGCAGCCGACGCAGGCCCTGCGATGATAGGACCAGCGGCCCTCGATAAACGAAATGGCGCCAAAGTGGCAGACCTTCTCACAGCCGCCGCAGGCGTTGCACTTCTTTTCATCACATCGCACGGAATACCCGGACTCGGCGGACATGGACAGTCTGTTGTCGATTTTAGACAGCGCCTGGGTCGCCTTCAGGCTCACGCAGGTCTCCGGATGGCAGTTGCAGATGATCCCGGTGCAGCCGCCGGTGGCCACCTTGAAAAAGGCCTGGGTGATATGCTGCTTCTTTCTGAACCTTTGAATGATCGCTATCGCCTCCTCGGGTGAAATCCTTCGGGGGTGGTATTTTCCGCAGTGCTCCAGCCAGAAGGAGGAAACCCCTCTGCCCACGGCGATGCAGGAGTTGATGTCCTCCGCCGGGGCATGGGTGGCAAGCTTGCAGGGGCAGTCCATGACCACGATATAGTCCGGCTCCTGAAAGATGATTTTCGTGGCGTACTTGTAGGGGATGATCCGTTTATTTTCCTGAGATACGAATCGAAGGTCCTCATTCAGGGAGAAAATTTTTTGAGTGTCCTCATAGGACAGGATTTTGGCGTGATACCGGTTAAACACCATCCTTCCGAAAACAGCAAGCGGCTTGCACCATTGAAGGTATTTTAAAGACCGAACGATCCAGAGGGCGGCCTTCACATAGGGGTAATAAAAAACAAAATAAATATAGTTATGCAGCAGGCGGTCGATCCGCCAGCCGTGCTTCTTAATCATCAGGATGGTCGATGCCCTCATTCCGCTGAATCCCCCTGCAAAAATACTGAATTCTGTGGCGTTTAAAGGATGATGATATATACACATTTTTAAGCAGGCAATCAACCTGATTTATGTATGCCAAGCAAGGCCATCTCTGAGATCAGGCGGGCATTCATCCCGCTTAATTATCCTTGACATCCCCGAGTGATCTGCATAATGAATTGAGATGATATCAGATTATAAAAACAGTCGGATAGTGAACCCAACCCGTCAATCGCATCACGGGAACGCTTAAATGAAACAATTGGTCTTGATTGCCGCCATCTGGTTCATCGCAATCCTGCCGGGGTTTTCAGCGGCCGCCGCCGAAAAAATACCGGTATTTGTGAGTGTTCCTCCGCAGCGGTTTTTTGTCAAAGCCGTCGGCGGGGATCAGGTGGAAGTCTTTGTCATGGTGGATCCCGCCAAAAGCCCGGCCGACTATGAGCCCTCCCCGAGGCAGATGAAATTTTTGGCAAAAGCAAAGATCTATTTTGCCGTGGGTGTGCCGTTTGAGGACGCGTGGCTTAAAAAATTCTCAAGCGTCAATCCGAACATGCAAATCATACCCACCCAAAACGGCATTGAAAAAAAACCGATACGACGAAATCATCCGCTTTATTCATCTTCGCCCAAGGACAGGATACTCAACGACAACGGCCGTTCAAACGAAATCATGGACCCGCACATCTGGCTTTCCCCGTTGCTGGTCGAAACCCAGGCCAAACACATCCTTTTGGCTTTAGGCGACGCGGCCCCGGATCAAAAGGTCGTGTTTGAAAACAACTACAACAGTTTTATTCATCAACTGAAAGAATTGAATGCGGCCCTCAGGGACCGGTTTGCCGGGGACGCCGGAAAACGGTTTCTGGTGTTTCACCCTTCATGGGGGTATTTCGCCGAGGCCTACGGGCTTCAACAGATACCGATCGAATACGAGGGGAAAAGCCCCAAGGCGCAGGAGGTGCAGCGGCTGATCCGGTATGCCGAAAAATTCGGACTCAAGGACATCCTGGTCCAGCCCCAGTTCGACACCCGCTACGCCGAAATCATCGCACAGCAGATCGGCGGAAGGCTCCTCTATGCGGACCCGCTTGCCGCAAACTGGGCGGAGAACCTGACATCCACCGCATCTCTGATCAAGCAGGCGCTGAGGTGAGCACCGTCATGAATCCATTCGTGATCGAGGTCAACGGCGTAAGCTTTTCCTATCACGACGACCCTGTTCTGCAGGATATTTCGTTTGCCATCGCCGAAAGAGAGTTTGTCGCGGTCATCGGCCCCAACGGCGGTGGAAAGACCACCCTGCTCAAGCTGCTGCTCGGGCTTTTAAAGCCCGACCGCGGCCGGATTCGGATTTTTCAAAGCCCGCCCGGAAAGATGTCCGGCCGCATCGGTTATGTGCCCCAGGATGTCGGGATCAATAAATCCTTTCCCATCTGTGTTCTTGACGTGGTGCTCATGGGACGGCTTCGCCATCACGGCGGCGCCCGCCCTTCCAAAAAGGACTTCGCCGCCGTCCAGAAGGCCCTGGAGGACCTTGAAATGTATGACTACCGGAACCGTCGAATCGATGACCTTTCCGGTGGACAGAAAGAGCGGGTCTTTATCGCAAGGGCCCTGGCCACCGAACCGGATATCCTGTTTTTAGACGAGCCGACCGCCGGGCTGGACACCGCCGGCAGAAATGATCTCTACAACCGGTTAAAGGATCTCAATCAAACAAAAACCATCCTGGTCGTTACCCACGACATGATGGTGGTGTCGAGCTACGTGACCTCCGTGGCCTGCGTGAACCGGGGGCTGCATTACCACAACAGCGCGGAGATCACCACGGAAATGATGGAAATGGGGTATCCCGGCCCCGTGGAGGTCATCGCCCACGGCGTCCCCCTCCGAATACTCAAAACCCACAAGGACCGTCCGGATGATTGACGCCCTTCAGTTCGAATTTATGAGAAACGCCCTGATCGCCGGCATGTTCGCGGCCCTGATCTGCGGAATCATCGGAACCTTTGTGGTGGTGAACCGCCTGGTCTTTCTCGCCGGCGGCATTGCCCACGCGGCGTTCGGCGGCATCGGGATCGCATTTTTTTTCGGCATTCCCTATATTCTGGGCACACTCGGGTTTTCCCTTCTCGCCGCCCTGGTGATGACCCTTGTATTTCTCAAGGCCAAAACCCGCTCCGACACCTTTATCGGGGTGCTCTGGGCCGTAGGCATGGCCACCGGGATCATTCTGCTGGACCTGACCCCGGGTTATCAGGTCAACCTCATGAGCTACCTGTTCGGCAGCATCCTTGCCGTACCGAACGCCGACCTCTGGTGGATGTTTGCCATGAGCCTCGGCATCAT
>CAZFWD010000226.1:0-6669 GCA_964522535.1 uncultured Desulfonema sp. | reverse complement strand
TATTGGGGTGCCCATTCTCGGAGCCGGCATCAACTTCCGCTGCCACTGACAGCAAATTGGAAATCATGAGTCGTGACACAAAATTTTGAACACTCCCTTTTTTACTTAAAGCCTTTAAATATTTTCAGACAAGCTGAATCTTTGAAGCTTTATAACTTTTTGACCTTAACCGCCTGGGGACCCTTGGGGGTATCCTCCACCTCGAGGGATACGCGCTCAAGCTCTTTGAGAGTACGGAATCCGGTGCTTTCAATGTTTGAATGATGCACAAACACGTCACCGTGGGTTTCGGTCTCAATAAACCCGTAGCCTTTTTTCTCATTGAACCATTTAACTCGACCTTCCACGCTTGGCCACCTCCTTTCCTTGTTTTCTCGTACAACTTTCAGGTGCTGCTTCGGAAGTTGTCATCAGGAGGAATCGCTTGCGCGAAAGATCGATGTTAAACAGTTCCCGAAATGCCTTACCTTTTTCGTGTACCATAACCTGATTTACAAAGATACTTACAAGTTACAGATAATTTTTAAACTAAAATAAAATCTTATGTCAATAAAATTTTTTATGTGAAACAAAAACGCCCTTCCCAGGTAAAAAATGTGCGCTTCCATGATACGGATTTTTGCATAATAACCTGCTTAAATGAAAAAAACGCCGTTCAACCTGCTGCGAGCAGCATTGCCATGAATTTATGATTGGCCTTATGCAGCGGGTAGCGGTCAAGGGCTTTCGTGATGAGCCATCGATGCGCCGCTGGCCCGTTAAGCCTCACCCGTCCCGACGCATAGTTGCAGATGAAGACATCGGCGACGATTTTAAAATGGGTGTAGGCGTGATGAATCCGGGTCAGATGAGATATCACCTCAACCTTCAGGTTGACCGTTTCAAAAATCGTCCGCATGCAGGCTGATTCCGGGGACTCATTCGGCGACACCCGGCCGCCGGGAAACTCCCACAACCCGCCCAGCAGCCCATGATCCGGCCGCCGGACGATCAGCATCCGCCGGTTTTTAAAAATCACCCCCACGGCCAGATGAAACTGAGGAACCGCCCGTTTGGAAAACCGCCTGGGATAAGCATCCACGGTCCCTGCCTTTCGGGCTCGGCAACCTTTCTTTAAGGGGCAGGCTTCGCAGTTCGGGTTCTTGGGTTTGCAGACCAGCGCCCCCAGCTCCATGAGCGCCTGGTTGAAGCCGCCGGGGTCCTTTGCATCCAGCAGCCTGCCGGCCATCGATTCAAACATCTGGTAGGACGAGGATGAATTTACCGGCGTCTCGATTTCAAACAGCCTTGAAAGCACCCGCTTGACATTGCCGTCCACCACCGGCAAGGGCGTTTGAAACGCAATGCTCAACACCGCTGAAGCGATATAATCCCCCACTCCGGGAAGCGCTCTAAAATCCGTCCATTGGTTCGGGACAGCGCCGCCGTGCTTCTCGATAACAGCTTTTGCGGCCTTATACAGGTTCCTTGCCCGGGCATAGTAACCCAACCCCTCCCAGAGCTTGAGCACATCCTGAAGCTTTGCCTCCGCCAGGCCCCGCAATGTCGGGAACCGGCGACTAAAGCGCTGATAATAGGGAATCACCGTATCCACCTGGGTCTGCTGAAGCATGACCTCTGAAACCCAGATCAAATAAGGGTCGGAGGTCTTGCGCCAGGGAAGCTCCCGGCGGTTTTTCCGGTACCAGGCCTTTAATTGCTTCCGGACGGCGGATATGTCCTGGAGATTGATCTGGTCCTTGCTGAAAGTAACAGATCGTGCGCGGGTTTTGCGGCTCATCGAAAGCCTCGGTTTTGGTTTGTCCGGCGGCAATGGGACAGGTCCGGTAAAATCAAACTTCGAAAACAGGGATATCGTACCTTTTAAATACAGTATCGTGCGTTACGACGCGAAGGCCTTCAAGTTTAGCCTGGGCGATGATCATTCTGTCAAAGGGATCCCGATGATGCATTGGAAGCTCGCCCGACGCGTAGGCATGATCGGCGGTGATCGACAACAATTCAAACCCCTGGTCTTTTATCACACGATAAAAATTCGGCGCGATTTCCAGCTTTCCCAGTTTTTGTTTGATCCGTATTTCCCAAATCACAACAGCGCTTACAACAATTAAATTATCAACAGCGGCAATGGCGTTTCGACCCGCTTCGGACAGGTGCGGACTGTCATCAAGCCACCATAACAGCACGTGGGTATCAAGAAAAAGATTCATTCCTGCACCATGCCGAACGCCTTCGCCAAATCGTCGGGCAACTTGTCAAAATCATCGGCAATTTTTATTTTGCCCTTTAAAGCGCCCGGTCGACGTATGCGACGATTATTTTCATACTTAACAATACGGGCGACAGGCTTGCCGGCTTTTCCAATAATAACCTCTTCTCCGGCCATCACTTTTTCAATAAGCGCGGATAATTGGGCCTTTGCTTCTGAAATATTGGCGATCAACATGATAACAGCCTCCTGCTTTTAAATATAGTCTGACCAGACCAGACCATTTTGTCAATCTGTTTTTGCAAATCCGACAGCGCTTATGATTGTAAACCAACCCTTAAACGACGCGCCGCATGGGGCATAAATCTCTGATTGTTGTTGACGAATTCAAACAAAGCAGATAATCCATACCAGACACGGGTTGAGGATTTTTGTCTGAGATGGTCGGTTTTTGAAATTTAAAAAATGCAAAACAGATTATAAACGGCTCAACACGCCAGCACATAAAAAAACATACCGGACGCATGAATAAGAACAGCGCAACACCCGCCAGACCCGACCTTGTGGCGGATTGGGACAGACTCCTTCAGGTGTTTATTCGGCCGGAGGATGATGCCTGCCGGGCCACCCTGATCAAGTACATGGAACGGATCCTTTTCGGGCTGAATGACTTTTTAAAAAAGCATGTGGGGATCACCGAAGCAAAAAGCCTCAAACAGCTTTCCGAGCGGTTCACCGACACGGTCATTTCTGAAAACCCGGAAAAAAAGCTCGCCGATGTCATCACCTGCCTGATCCAGGAGATCGCCCCCTACGCGGTGAATGTGGCCTCCCCTTATTTTGTGGGTCATATGACCTCGGCCATTCCGTTCTTCATGGTCCATTTAAAAACCATCGTGGCGGCTTTAAACCAGAACGTCGTCAAGCTTGAAACCTCCAAGGTGGTGTCCATTATTGAAAAGCAGGTGATCGCCAAGATCCACCGAATGATCTATGAAAAAGACGAGGATTTCTACTTAAAACACGTACAAAACACGGACACCACCCTGGGGACGTTTGTTGAGGGCGGCACCACCGGCAACCTGACCGCGCTCTGGGTGGCCAGAAACGCCAGGTTCGCGCCGAAAAACGGGTTTGCCGGGATTGAAGCGGAGGGGCTTGAGGCGGCGTTTAAGGCCTATGGCGTTGATCGATGCGTCATTCTGGTCTCCCGGCTGGGGCACTACTCCCTTCGAAAATCCGCCGGCATACTGGGCCTCGGGAATCAGAACATCATCCCCATCGCGATTGATCACCACAACAAGATGGATATCGCCGCCCTTCAGAGCACGATCCGGGATCTGCAGGACCATCATTTGCGGACCGTCATCCTCGCGATTGTCGGGATTGCCGGCGCCACCGAAACCGGGACGGTGGATCCGCTGGCGGCGATGGCTGAAATATGCGCCCGGCACAGCATCCATTTTCACGTGGATGCCGCCTGGGGCGGACCGACCCTGTTTTCAAAAAAATACAGGCATCTTTTAAACGGTATTCGGCTTGCCGATTCCGTGACCATCGACGGGCATAAGCAGTTCTACATGCCCATGAGCTGCGGCATGCTCTACTTCAAGGATCCGACGATCATGGACGGGATCGCCTATTACGCGAACTACGTCAACCGCATGGGATCCGTGGACCTTGGCATCAAGACCCTTTCCGGGTCAAGGGAGGCAAACGCCTTAATCCTTGACTCCGCCTTGAAAATCATGGGGGCAAACGGCTACTCCCTGCTGATTGATCACGGAATTGAAACCGCCGCGGCGTTTGCCGGGGAGATAAAAAACAGACAATCCTTTCAACTGACCACCCCGCCGGAGCTCAACATTTTAACCTACCGGGTCTGCCCCGAGCATCTGCAGGAAAAACTGGCCCATGCGGGCAAGGAAGAGCGCCGAAGGATCAACACGAAATTAAACGCCGTCAACCTGAGCCTGCAGCGGATTCAGCGGGAAGCCGGCTCAAGTTTTGTTTCCCGGACCACCCTGCGGCTCAACAGCGATCCGGCGGATGACATGGTGGTCCTGCGCAGCGTGATCATGAACCCCATGACCACCCCTTCTGTTTTAAAAGAGATCTTAGATGAGCAGGAAAGGATATTCAATACCCGGTTGATGGACCAGCTGTAGGGCTGTTGTAAGCGCAATCCTTTTTTGCGGTGGGGTTTTTACCGGTCTGTAACGACGGCGCGTCCCAGCTCAAAGGCCTTTAAATTGGCCTCCACAAACCCCTGCTTTGTTGTTTCGGAAATGGCCTCGGCTACGCCTTGGGCGGTAATCGGCAGAACATTCGCGCCGATTAAGGCGCCCAGCAGCACCATGTTCACCGACAGCGGGTTGCCCGCCGCCTCTGCTAAGGCATTCGCATCAAGGGTGATGAGCCGGCCGACCCTGGGCCGAATAAAATTTTTGATCGCTTCGATATTCGGGTAAACCCCTTTTCCAATGGCCGCGGTAAACGGCGGCAAGGGAGCGGTGTTGGTGATGACGGTTGATTGTGCATGGCATTTTTTTAGCGCCCGCAGGGCCTCCAGGGGTTCAAACCCCAGCAGGATATCCGCCTCGCCGTCGGATATGATCGTGCTTTTCGCCTCGCCGAACAGCATCGCGGACTCCACCACCCCGCCCCGCTGGGCCATGCCGTGAATCTCGCTCATTTTCACCGGGACATTCAGCCGGCAGGCCGCCTCGCCGAGCACCTTTGAGGCCAGAAGGTTGCCCTGGCCGCCCACCGCGACGATGATCAACCGTGTTATCTCCATATCCTTATACTCCTGCATGGTTCAGCGGTCCCCCTGTTTTTTCAGCGGCAGGATGGCGTGTTCCGGGCAGACCTGGGCGCACACCCCGCACCCCGTACACAGGGCCGGATTGATGTTCACCTTTTCGGATTCAATAAAAAACGCGGGGCAGGCCAGGTCGTTGATGCAATCCCTGTGGTTCTTGCATCGATCGCTGACGTAAAACGGATTGCCGGCATGCTTTTTTAAGGTTTTATCAAGCAGGACGCAGTTCTGCCTGGCGATCACCACCGACACCCCGTGAAACGCCACCGCCTCTTTAATCGCGGCGATGCTTTTCTTGATGTGATAGGGCCGGATCACCGCAACGTGTTCAACCCCGATCCCTCTGACCACGGATTCAATGGAGACCCGGCCGAAACCCTCATAGCCCATCTCCGCCATATCCACCCCGGGGTGGGGCTGATGGCCGGTCATGGCCGTGGTCTGGTTGTCTAAGATGATCAAAGTCAGGTCATGGTGGTTGAAAACCGCGTTGATGAGGCCGGGTATTCCGGAATGAAAAAACGTGGAATCCCCGATAAAGGAGATCACCTTTTTGCCGGTGGCCCTGGAAAACCCGCAGCCCGTGCCCACCGATGACCCCATGCAGATTAAAAAATCCCCTGTGGACAAGGGCGGCAAAAACCCCAGGGTGTAGCAGCCGATATCCGTGGGCCGAATGACCTCCATCCCTTGGACGGCCTTGTTCACCGCGTAAAAGGTGGCGCGGTGGGAACACCCGGCGCACAGGTTCGGCGGCCGCTGGGGAAGTTCAGGGATGCCTGAAAGGTCCAGCGGTTGCGTTTGAGTATACAAAACCTCGAAAAATCGGGCCATGGCCAGCCTGACGGTCGCGGGATCCAGCTCAAACAGCCGGGAAAAAAACTTCGGGTCTTTTCCCTTGATGGGACCGATAAACCCGGCCTCCTGGGCAAAGGCCTTGATCGACTCCTCCATGTAGGGTTCGCCTTCCTCCACCACCAGCACCCGCTCACACCCTTTTAAAAAAGACTTGATCAAAGTATCCGGCATGGGATGGGAAAACCCGATCCGCAAAACCTTGACCCGGTCTTGGATTTCCAGATCCCTTATTGCGTCCGTTACATAGTTGTAACTCACCCCGTTGCAGACGATGCCCCAGGGGCCTTTTCCGGTGATGACATTGTATGCCGACGCGCAGGACAGCTCCCTTGCTCTTTCAATATTTTTTAAAAGCTTGACATGAAGGTTGCGGGAAACCGCGGGCACGGTCACGTAGCTGAACGGGTCCTTTAAAAACTTTCCTTGAATTTTCGGTTTTTTGATTTCCCCAAGGATGACCGGGGCGGTGGAGTGGTTCAGCCGGGTGGTGGTTCTTAAAATCACCGGCTCCTGAAGCTGCTCCGACAGCTCAAAGCCGTATTGAACCATCTCCTTGGCTTCCTGAGCGGATGAGGGCTCCAGGATCGGCAGTCCGGAGAGTTTGCCGTAGTAGCGGTTGTCCTGTTCATTCTGGCTGGAAAACATATAGGGGTCATCCGCGCTCAAAATCACCAGCCCGCCGCGAACCCCCACGTAGGCCAGCGTCATGAGGACGTCCGCCGCCACGTTCACCCCCACGTGCTTCATGACGCACATGCTGCGAAGGCCCGAATTCGCC
>CAZFWD010000225.1:0-9521 GCA_964522535.1 uncultured Desulfonema sp. | reverse complement strand
TCTACATGTTCAGATCACGCTCTGTGGTCTAACGAACGGATGAATGCGAGCCGGAACAGGCCGGCTTGCTTCGCATAGTCACGTTTACTGCCGGCCGCGTTATCCGAGACGTTCCGCTAAAGGGATTCATAGTTCAAAAGAGGGCATAGCATGTCTGAGGAAACAAGAATCGATAAACAATCCGATGTGGACAGGGGATTAGTTGCCATGTTCTTAAGGATGTCACCCGAGGAGCGATTGCGGGCCAACGACAACGCTTTTCGTACCATTCTGGAGTTGAGGGATGCCTACAGGCGGCAGAATACCAACAAGCGTAAGTCTAGGTGAAGTTCTGGAGGGACTGTTAGCGGCAAGGGTCGATTTTATTCTGGTCGGAGGCCTTGCGGCGGTAATCCAGGGCGCCCCTGTCACAACAATGGATGTGGAGGTTGTTCACAGACAGTCTCCCGAGAACATCGCCAGACTACTTTCCTTTCTAAAATCGGTTGACGCTGTTCATCGTCGCTTGGACGACAGGTTGATTGAACCGAAGGAGCGCGACCTATCGGGGAAGGGTCACGTGCTGCTCACGACCCGGATCGGCCCGCTGGACATCATGGCTGTTATTGAGAGGGGAAGATCCTATGAGGAACTCCTGGAGCACACCGTGAAGATTGATTTCAGGGGCCACAGCCTTCGAGTGCTGGACCTGAAGACGCTAATCGAACTCAAGGAGACTTCGACAGATCCCAGAGACAAGCAGCGGCTTCCTGTGCTTAAAGAAACTCTGCGGCAGGTGGAGGAGAAATATGGTCGCGCGGAGGACGAGGAAGACAGCAACAACGAGTAATTGCCGAACAAGGGCATACACCAGTTGGCCACTCCGCAGGCGCTTCATGGCAACCGGTGATGCCCGCCGTTGACAGATATTTAAAGCCTACTTGACAAAACAGGCATACCTGCATACAATGAAATACATCAATGACAGGAGGTGTGCCATGAGGACAGCCATATCAGTTCGCCTGCCCAAAACCCTTGCCAGCCAACTGGATAGCATAGCCAAAGAGACCGAAAGACCCCGCTCTTTTATCATTCAGAAGGCCCTGGAGTCCTATATCGAGGATTTTGCGGATCTCCAGATCGCCTTGGATCGACTCCACGACAAGGGGGATGAGGTTATTTCAGCCAAAGCGATGAGAAAGTCTCTTGGCCTATAATATCGTCTATAAGAAGTCGGTCCAACGCGACCTCAAGAAGCTATCGAGGCCCGAGACGAAACGCATCCTTGACCTCATCGAGACGGAACTGATCAAAAAGCCTAAATCCAATCCTGTGCTCAAGGGACAGTTTGCCGGGCTGCGAAAGTATCGGGTCGGTGACTACAGGGTAATTTACGCGCTTTTGGGTCAGGATATCCTCATTCTCAGGGTGGGTAATCGCAAGGATGTTTACAAAAGCGAAATCTAACCCATCTCTTCCACCGGACCGCCGAAAAGCTAAGCCGCTGTGGAGTGACGTAATAACCTAAGAATTTGAACGGCTCTTAGGTCAACGCAATCATGAATCACTGCCTCTCCATTTTTTGATCATGTTTAAGAAGCGAGAACTCGGCCGCGAGATGGCCTTCGGCAGGATACCCGCCTACTGCAGGTATGAGCTTTTCATGGAGCGCTACCGATTCCCGGCCGAGGTCGCGGCCCGGGAGTTTTGCGGGCGTGAAACTTTTTCCGTTTTAGATATCGGAAGCGGCCGCGGACGGCTCAAATATTTTTTCGACTTTAATCCCCATATCGCGTGGCACGGCATTGAGGTCAACGAAGAGATGGCGAGCATCTGCAGCGACATCGGGTATCGAATGCACCGCCACGATATTGAAAAGTCGCCGCTTCCTTTCCTCGATGCGTCCTTTGATCTTGTCGCGGGTTTGCATGTGCTGGAACATCTGGCCGATCCCGCAAGGGCGCTGCGTGAGATGGCGCGCGTGCTCAAACCGGGGGGTCTTCTTGTTCTCGGGGTGCCCACCAAGTGGCCGGGAATCGCGGAACTGATCGCCGTCTATTACCATCTCAGGCAAACCCTTCGGCCGGAACAAGGCCGCACGCAAAACGCGTTCTCTTCGATGGGGTTTACAAGGCTTTTGCGGCAAGTTCTACACGGTGTCTGCGATATTCTTGATGTGCGGGGCTTTCGCCTGTTCTCCGCGCGAAAAAGGCTTCCGCTGGAGAACCGGCGCTGGTTTTACGATTTGAACACTCGGTTCGGCAGGCGCTTCCCGTCTTTTACCCCTGAGGTCAATGTGATCCTGAAAAAGAGGAACCGTCCGTGACGCCCAGCAGCCGGGCCGCGTTGTCGTAAAAAATCAGCTTTTCCAGGGCTTGGTCTCCGCGACAGGCCGCTTTGACGATTTTGATCATGGGGCCGGGGTTGCCGAACGGCCAGTCCGATGCAAACAGCACCCGCTCCGGCCCGAAAACGTCCAGAAGTTTTCGGATAATCTTTGGGGATTGGAAAGAAACATCCACCCATACGTTTTTTCGGGAAATTAGGCGGCGCATCACCTCGCCGGTCTGGTAAAGCCTGGAATGCCCGACGATAAAGGAAACGCCCGGAAACCCGGCGATCAGGGCTTCAATGAAGGGAATATCCGCATAATCGGGTTTTTCCAGGTGAGCCTCTTTCTTGAAGTAATAGGAAGAAACGCCGCTGTGCGCCAGGACGGGCAGGTGGTTTGCGCCGGCCGCTTCCACGGCCGCAATGGTCTTTTCGCCGGCCAGCGGCTCTTTCTGAATAATCGCATGCAGCTTCAGCCCCTTGGCTCCGGCGGCGGCGTCTTTGGCGATCTGGCCGGCGATGTCATCGGGAGAAGCTGAAAAGTCGGCGCTGGTGAACGGAATGATGCGCGGGTCCAGAAGGGCGGCCTGTTTCAGATCATTAAAGGTGACATAAGGGGCGATGGGCATGCAGGCCGTGTAGCGGATTCCGGATTTTTTCATGGAGGCCTGAATGTTGGCCAGGGAGGCCGTAAAGTTGCGTTCGCGTTCCGCCCAGACAATGGCGGCTTTGAAATACCTGGCCATGACATGATCCCGGTACCAGGTGAGGCGGTGCCCCATCCATTCGGAAAGGGTGATGACATCGATACAAAATCGTTTGCGGACCGGTCCGGCCTTAATCAACGCGCCGCCGCCGGGATAGAAAATATCGCCCAGATGGGCATGAACGTCGATGATCATGGGGCCTCCTGCGAGTTTACCGGTGTGTATTTTAGAATGATTTGAATAAGGCCATTACTTATAATACAGCCGATCCTCGAGCCGCATATATCCTCGAACGGCCTGGGCGGCTCCCCAGGTGATCAAATCCGGCGGCCAGGGCAGGGTTTTGCGGCCCACGAAGAACATCTCTGTGCGGGGAGATTTTTTTCCGGCGATCATTTCCGCGATGGTCAGGCCGTTGTAGGTGGTCAGGGAAACGCCGTGCCCGATGCAGCCTAAGGAGAAAATGGCTTTTCTGTCCTTTCCCAGAAATCCGATCACCGGGGCCATGTCCACGGTCACGGACACCGGCCCGCCCCAGCGGTGGGTGAACCGGATGCCCTTTAACTGAGGGAAAACCTCCGTCACGTGTTTTTCCAGATGAGCGAAAATTCGGTCGTTTAAGTCCAGATTTAAATCATTGCCGAAGGCAAGGGACACGTCCCCGCCGCCCATGGCGATGCGTTTGTCTTTGGTGAGGCGGTAGTAATGAATCAGGTCCCGGGCATCCTCCACCCCGGCCCGGCACTGCCAGCCGATGCTTTCCATCTGGGCGTCCGTGAGCGGTTCGGTCATGACGATATGGGTGAAAACCGGCCGCTGAAGCGGTTTTAACTGGGGAAACAGGATGGAATAGGCGTTGGTGGCGAAGACCAGATATTCGGAGGTCAACGCTCCGGCTTCGGTTTTTACGGTATATCCGGCTGCGCCGTTTTTGTAGAAAGCGGTCACCGGCGAATTTTCATAAATTTTGACGCCCGCAGACTCCGCCAGATCCTTCATGCCCCGGGCCAGCTTGGCCGGTTGAATGATGCCGCAGCGGGGCTCAAACCAGCCGATTTTGTAAAATTCCGTGTGAAATTCCTGAGCCAGTCTGGCTCGATCCCACCGCTCGATGCCGGTGCTTCCCCATTTTTCGATGATCTTGAAATCATGCGCCACCCGCTTTACCTGGGCCCGGCTGGTGCCCACCAGAAGGTAGCCGCTGCGCTCATAGTCGCAATCGATTTGGTTTTGCGTGATCACCTCGTGCAGGTAATCCACGGCTTCTTCCATATACCGGTGGGCGTCCCGCGCCTTTTCATCGTTGACCCTAACCCGGGTGACCCCCTTGGTCAGGCCGAACAGGGTCATGGAAACCCCGCCGTTTCTGCCGGATGCCCCGTAACCGCAGACATCCGATTCGATCACCCGGACATCGATCCCCGGGTTTACCTGTTTAAGATGATACCCGACGGACAGTCCGGTATAGCCGCCGCCGATGACCGTGACATCGGCTTTTTCGGCGCCGGTGAGCGGCGGATTGGGGACGATGGTTTCAGGCAGGGATTCCAGCCACCAGCTTTTGGATCGATAGTCGCTCATGGGACGCCTCCGTGATTTTGTTCATGGGTTTACAGACGTTACGAAGCCTTATTTATAAGCTGCGGCGATATCGGAGATGAGCGCGTCCTTTTCCTCCCACAGCCTGTTTAACCAGATCTGGAAACGTTTTTGAAATTCGGGGTCGTTGAAATAATCCCCGATGAGATCGCTTGTGATGGGGATTTTTTTTATTTTTACCACCACCTCATCCACCCCGTTGCAGAGAAACTCCCAGATGGTTCTTACGCCATGGGGATAGACAATGGTAACGTCCAGAATGGTTTGCAGATGGCTGCCCATGGCGTCTAAAACCAGCGCGGTGCCGCCGGCCTTGGGCCGCAACAGATTTTTAAAAGGGGAGTCCTGACGCTGGTGTTTCGCCGGGGTGAACCGGGTCCCCTCTACAAAATTCATCACGGAGACCGGCATAGTTTTGAACTTTTCGCAGACCTGGCGGGTGGTTTCCAGGTCCTTTCCCTTCAGATGAGGGTTTTTTTCCAGAAACTCCTTTGAATAACGCTTCATGAACGGAAAATCCAATGCCCACCAGGCGAACCCGAGCACCGGAATCCAGACCAGTTCCTGCTTGATAAAGAATTTTAAAAACGGGATTTTATTAAGAAACACCCCCTGAAGAACAAGGATATCCACCCAGGACTGGTGGTTGGACAGGACAAGGTAGGAGCCTTTCGGGTCCAGGTTGTCATCGCCGGTGACGTGCCAGCGGATATTTTGCGTGAGGTTGAAGTTGGCCTTGTTCCAGGTGTTCCATGTTTTGCAGATAAAGGTCACCGCGCCGTTGAAGAAACGGCGGATCGCCGGGATCGGAATCGCGAATTTAAGCAATCCCGCCACAAAAAGGGGGCCCATCCAGAGTACGGTGTTTAACACAATCAGCAGAAAAGAGAAGCCCCCGCGGAGTTTATTCAGAAAGCTGATTTTCAAAACCGGTTTCCTTTCATGGCGTCTATTTTATTGATGGTTATAAAACCCGTTGCTTCGATAGTCTGTTTTATTTAAAGGAAGAATGAAAAAGCCCTTTAGGGTACTCCGGTTTTACGGGTTTGGCTTTTTATACCCTTGTGCGATTTACGCGTCAAGGTATAAGCTTTTAGAGTTTTTTTGAGTTTATTCACAACCAGGCGCTTTAATCGACAGAACTGTTTGTTTTTTAACAACTATCATGAAATTCGGAACGGCCTGAAACGCCCATTTAAGCTTGACTTGCCGGCGGATTGATGCCATAGGATACAACAATCCGGTCTTTAGGTTCGACCTCTGAGGGAATGAATGCCGGGTCGTAAGACCCGACTTTTTTTAAAGGAGATGGCGCGTGACAAAACAGGTGAACCGGGTTGTCCTGGCGTACTCGGGCGGCCTTGATACATCGGTGATCTTAAAATGGCTGATTGAGACTTACGGGTGCGAGGTGGTGGCCTTTGCGGCGGATATCGGTCAGGGCGAAGAGCTGGATTCCCTTGATGAAAAGGCAAAAAAGACCGGCGCCGTCAAGGTGTATATCGATGACCTTCGTGAAGATTTTGTGAAAGACTATGTTTTTCCCGCTTTTCGCGGCAACGCCATCTATGAAGGGCAGTACCTGCTGGGGACCTCCCTGGCCCGGCCGCTGATCGCCAAACGGCAGATGGAGATCGCCGCGGCGGAGAAGGCCGATGCGGTCAGCCACGGCGCCACCGGAAAGGGGAACGACCAGGTGCGGTTTGAGCTTTCATACCTGGCGATCGACCCCAATATTCGCATTATCGCGCCCTGGCGGGAATGGAATCTCACTTCCCGGTCCGCGTTGATGGCGTTCGCGGAGGCGCACGGCATTCCGGTGCAGGCGACCAAACAGAAGCCTTACAGCTCGGATCGAAACCTTCTGCACATCAGTTATGAAGGCGGTATTCTGGAAGATCCCTGGAAACAACCGCCGGCGGATATGTTCACCCTGACGGCTTCATTAGAGGATGCGCCGAATGAGGCCGAGGTGATTGAAATCACCTTCCGGCAGGGGGACCCGGTGGCGGTCAATGACCATTTCATGTCGCCTGCTGAACTGCTGGCGGAGCTGAACCGGCTCGGCGGACGCCATGGGGTCGGCCGCTGCGACATTGTGGAAAACCGGTTTGTGGGCATGAAATCCAGAGGGGTGTATGAGACCCCCGGGGGAACCGTCCTGCGGTGCGCGCACCTGGCGATGGAGTCCATCACCATGGACCGGGAGGTGATGCACCTGCGCGATTCCCTGATTCCGCGATACGCTGAGATGGTTTATTACGGGTTCTGGTTTTCGCCGGAGCGGGAGCTGCTTCAGAAGATGATCGATGAAACCCAGAAGACCGTAAACGGGGTTGTCCGCCTTTCACTTTACAAGGGCAACTGCATCATACTCGGCAGAAAATCGGACCAGTCCCTTTACAGCGAGGCGCATGCCACGTTTGAGGATGACGCGGTGTACCGGCAGCATGACGCCGAAGGCTTTATTCGGTTAAACGCCCTTCGGTTAAGGATTGAAAAATCGGTGATGGACCGCCTGAAAAAAACAGGTAAGGCGTGACGGCGAAGCGGTCTGCTTGAAGGTTTTGACCATGAGTGAAAAACCCTGGGACGGGCGGTTTACGCAAAAAACCGACAAGGCGGTGGAAGGGTTTACCGCGTCGATTGATATCGACCGGCAGCTTTATCGGCATGATATCGAAGGGAGCATCGCCCATTGCAGAACCCTGGCCGAAGCCGGCGTGATCACGGCGGATGAGGTGGAGGCGCTGGTGAACGGGCTTGAAAGGATCAAAGCGGAGATCGGGGAGGGGCGGTTTTCGTTTTCCGACCGGCTGGAGGATATCCACATGCATATTGAGGCCCGGCTGGCCGATCTTTCAGGCCCGGTCTCCCAAAAGCTTCACACCGCCAGAAGCCGGAACGACCAGGTCGCCGTGGATGTCCGTCTCTATCTGAGGGAAGAGACCCGGAAACTCATTGAATCCCTGGCGGCGCTTCGAAAAACCCTCGTGGACATGGCCGAGCGCCACATGGATGTGGTCATGCCCGGCTATACCCACCTGCAGCGGGCCCAGCCGGTGCTGCTGTCCCATCACCTGATGGCCTATTACGAGATGTTCACTCGGGATGCGCAGCGGCTTGCGGACGCCTTAAAGCGGATCAATGTCATGCCGCTCGGCGCAGCCGCCCTTGCCGGAACCCCCCATCCCATTGACCGGGCTTATACGGCGAAGCTTCTCGGCTTCCCCGAGGTCTGCGAAAACAGCCTGGACGCGGTTTCCGATAGGGATTTTATCATTGAATTTCTGGCAGACGCCGCCATCTGTATGATGCACTTCAGCCGCCTTTCGGAGGAGCTGATCCTGTGGTCTTCCTCGGAATTTGGATTTATTGAGCTGTCAGACGCCTTTTCCACGGGCAGCAGCATCATGCCCCAGAAGAAGAACCCGGATGTCCCGGAGCTGGTGCGCGGAAAAACCGCACGGGTGTTCGGCAGCCTGATGGCGGCCCTGACCCTGATGAAGTCATTGCCCCTGGCCTACAACCGGGATATGCAGGAGGACAAGCCGCCCCTGTTCGACGCGGTCAAAACCTTAAGCGCCTGCATGGATATCTATGTCCGCATGCTTCCCAATATTAGGGTAAACGTTTCAACCCTGCAGAAGGCCGCTTCCGAAGGATACCAAAACGCCACGGACCTGGCGGATTACCTGGTCACCAAGGGGGTGCCGTTTCGGGAGGCGCACGCCTGCGTGGGAAAGGCCGTGGCCTATGCCGTGGAACGGAAAAAGGAGCTGCATGAGTTAAGCATCGATGAACTTCAGGGATTTTCGCAGCGGATCGGGAGGGATGCTTTTTCGATTCTGTCCCCCAAGGCCATGATCGACCGAAGGCGGTCTTTCGGCGGAACCGCCACGGAGAATGTGGTTGCGGCCATCGGCCGGGCCAAGCAGCGGCTTGCCGAAGAGATCGGTGACGCGCGATGACGGCGCATCGCTTGGTGAAGGGCGGGCATCGCTGTTTTATTCACCGGTATTTTTTTTGCATGGTGCTGGTTCCGCTTCTGGTCCTGTCTTCGGGATGTGGAAGAAAGGCGCCGCCGCTGCCGCCGACAGGCGTTCCCCCGCCGGTGGTTCAGGAGATCGACGCCCAGGTGATCGACGGAAACCTGGTCCTGACCTGGAAGTCGCCAGAACCGAAGGATGGCGGAAGCCGTCTGGTTGAATTTTACGTGTACCGGTCAAAGGAAAGGCTTTCCGAGGGCTTCTGCGAAGCCTGCCCGGTTCGGTTTGCGAAGGTGGCGGAAGTCTACTTTGATGCGTTGACCGCGCGGTTCAGGACGCATGAAACCTATTCGGAAGCCCTTGAGAAGGGGTATCGGTATCAGTATAAGGTGAGCTGTTCCACCGAAGACGGGGAAGAGGGCGAGGCATCCGCTCCGGTGGCGGTGGATTACTGAAGCGATGTGTGGAACATTAAATCGAATGAATACCGTTTACGTGGCAACCGGTTCAAACATCGGAAAGAAGCTGGATAATTGTTTTCGCGGGATTGCGGCGCTTGACCGGATCGGGTCGGTTCAGATCGAGCAGGTATCCAAGTTTTACCTGACCGAACCCATGTATTATTCGAATCAGCCCTGGTTCGTCAATGCGGCGGTCCGGATTCGGACCGGTCTGGGCCCGTTTGATCTGTTAAAGGCGCTCAAACGGCTGGAATGGCGTTCCGGAAGGGAGGACCATTGCGTCCGGTTCGGCCCGCGGGTGATTGATTTTGATATCATATTTTATAATGAGGAGAGGGTGCAGTCCGCCGATCTGGTCATACCGCATCCGCGAATGCACCAGCGGGGGTTTGTGCTCCACCCCATGGTGGACATCGCGCCGGATTTCGTTCATCCGGTGCTGAAAAAAACCATGC